>JAEZIE010000182.1 GCA_023416175.1 Bacillota bacterium | reverse complement strand
TTTATGATCACCGGTCCCGGCACCAGCGCGGGGGTGATTGCAGGAATTTCAACGATCCTAAAGAAAAAGGCTGTCTCGCTCTATGTGGCGTATCTGCTTGTGGGCGCAATTTTACTCGGTTATGCGTACGACCTGATTTTCGCGTAAACAACTATGCATAGATTGAATGGAGGATATCATCATGCTGCTGATTTTGTTACTACTTCTCACGCTTGTTGCCCTTTTCTCTCTTGCCCCGGACGATTTAAGGCTGAATGCCGAATTCTGCCGGGCTGAATATCTCCAGTGCCAAAGGAGCGTCTCGGATGAGGATAAAACGTATTAGTGCATAAGATACAGAGCTTGTATGTAAAAGGCGAATTTCAGGTCCTCTTATAACAGCGAATGGCCACCTTTAAAGTGGCCATTTGTTTTGATGTTTTGATACCGTGCAAGCTTATAACTGATCATATGCCCTCTTGCATTATTTATCTTCTGCTGTAGGATATGAGTAGGCAGAATAAACGGAATATACCATGAAATGAGGCAATTATGATCGGATCCTTTGATTTTTTACTGCCCACCAAGATCAGGTACGGCGCAGGTATTGTTCATGTATTGGGTGAAGAGCTGAAATTACTGCATGCTGAAAAAGTGATGGTGATTACCGACAAAGGACTTGTCGGAACGGGAATGGTACAGAAGATAACCGATCTCATCCAAGCAGAGGGAATCCCTTTTCTTCTGTATGATGAGATCGAAGGGAATCCCAAAGATTATAATGTGGAGGCCTGTGCGAAGAAGGCCAGGGAAGAATCGGTGGATACGCTCTTGGCCTTCGGCGGCGGAAGTCCAATCGACGCGGCCAAGGCAGTGGCAGTCCTAGCAAAACAAGGTGGAACGGTAAGAAGCTATGAGGGAAAAGGAAAAATAAAGGATGATTGCCTACCCCTTTTGACCATACCGACGACCGCCGGTACCGGCAGCGAGGTGACCTTTTCTTCCGTCATTACCGACACAACACAAAAATTCAAATTCACAATCAAGAGTACGGCGATCGCGGCAAGAACAGCTATCATCGATCCCGAACTGACCGTAAGCGTTCCCCCGCACATCACGGCGGCCACGGGCATTGACGCACTGACGCACGCCATAGAAGGCTATACTGCCATCTGCACCGAACCAATCGCGGAGGCGGTTGGATTATACGCCGTTGCATATATTGCCGGGAGTATCGTGGAAGCTGTTCAAAACGGCTCCAATCTGGAAGCAAGGGACAACATGATGATGGGAAGCCTTTTAGCGGGCCTGTCCTTCAGCCATGCCGACGTGGCCTCGGTACACTGCATGGCGGAAGCGCTGGGAAGCATATATGACGCGCCGCACGGCATGTGCAACGCGATATTGCTTCCCTATGTTATGGAGTATAACCTGCCTGCCGCAGAGCACAAATATGCGAAAATAGCAAGGGCTATGGGGATAGAGGAAGCCGATGACTATAAGGCCGCTAAGAAGGGGATTGAACATATCCGGAATCTGTCCAAAGAAATCGGACTGCCTGGAATAAAGTCCCTAAACGTCCATCCGGATGATTTTGAAGTCTTGGCGGAACTGTCCGTGAAAAACGGTTCCAATTCAAGCAATCCGAGAGAATTGACCAAGGATGGCTATTGGGAGCTGTTCCGTAAGGCGTATGAGGGGTAATAGGAACTATCCTAACAAAAATAAATAAGAAAGAAGTCAACCGCGCCGCGGTTTTTGCATGAGAATCTCAGGCAAAAGTGCCGAAAGCCGCTGCGCAAGTGCCATGTGGCTCTTTCGCGTCAGGTGCATAAAATCAATGGTATTGTATTCCACGAGGCCGTTGGAATCGAGGAAATGGCAGCCGTTCTCGCGAGCCACTTTCTGATACTCAGGGGCAAGCAGCCGGGATTTTTCCGCGCAGCCTTTTCCCATGGTTCCGGCGGCAGGCGCGGTTTCAATCCGCGCATCAAAAGGCGGAGGGCATATGACGAGTATATTGGGTTCGCCCGTCCAATACGTTGTTAATTTGGCCTTCTTAATGAGCCTGTCCAGCCCCCTGCTGATGCAGACGGCGGAAGCGCCGAACCGCTCCTTGGTATCGTTGACGCCCAGCATGATGATTAAAAGATCGACCGGTTCGTGACTCTTAAGGCAGGGCTCGATATAGCTTAGCGCCGACATACCTTCATAAAGCGGGTCTTCAAATACGGTCGTACGCCCGCTTAGGCCTTCCTCTATGACGAGGTACTCTTCTCCTATCGCCTTTTGAAGCAGGCAAGTCCACCTCTCCTCTTCGTTAAAGCGAAGCGGATTTCGTTTGGTATCCGCACAGTCCGACGGGTCTGCGCATTTTCCGTGGGTGTTGGAATCCCCAAAGCAGATGATGTGTTTTCTCATATATCCTCCGGCTGTTTTTCAAGAAGCCCTGCGGCGTGTTTTTACTGCTATCATATCATATTTGTTCAGTTTCGCGTGATCAATTTGCTATTTTGCCGCTTTTTGTGATTCATATTCACATTTTATGCTTAAATATACAGTTTATATCAGAATTGTTTCACCCGTGAGGAAGAAAACAAGATTGCTGGGTTTGGATGAAATACGCTGGGTTTGATTTCGATTACATATACAAACCGCGAGCAAATGGTATCCGGAAACCGCACAAACACTACTATCTATTATTAATCTGCAACAAAACGAAAGCAAAGAAAAAATATTTTTTTATTTAGCAGGGCCGCACGATACATTCTCTTGCGATATGAAAATCTGTTGATAATCCTTAGAAAGTTGGTTATAATGATACTGCAGAAGCAGCATACATAATTCGGTGACTTTTGAAATGTATGTAATTGCATAAATTGTGTATTTACAAATGTAATGGATGTAGATGTGGTTGCACGTCGGATCACTTCTATTGCGAACAGGAGAACGTATGAAGAATTCTTATGTCATTGGCTATGATGGCGGTACCGGAGGAGTCCGTGCCGGTATTTATGATTTGTCCGGAAATGAACTATCTTTTGCTTCCATAGAGTATACGACATACCATCCGCATTCCGGTTGGGCGGAGCAAGTCCCGGCGGACTGGTGGAACTGCTTTGCAGCCGCAACAAGAGAAGCAATAAAAAAGGCCGGCGTTTCAAAGGAAGAAATCGTCGCCATGTCCTTCGACGTTACCTGCTGCAGCGTGTTGCTGAGCATGAAGGATGGCACGCCTCTGCGTAATTCGCTTATTTGGATGGACGTCCGTTCCGCGAAAGAAGCGGAGTTTATCGCCTCTACTGGCAACCCTGCCCTAAAGTTCAACGGCTTTGGCAACGTATCCGCCGAATGGATGCCGTGCAAGGCGCTGTGGCTCAAGAAGAACGAACCGGAAAACTACAATAAGGCCGAAGTCGTATGCGAATACGCGGACTGGATCACCTATCAGCTGACCGGCAAATGGACGGTCAATCTTTCCAATATATCTTGCCGCTGGTATTACGACAGCCGCAACGGCGGCTTCCCTGTGGATTTTTACGAGCAGATTGGACTGGGCGACGTCCTTGCTAAATTCCCGCAGCAGGTTCAGTATCTCGGGGACAACCTGGGCACGCTTACAAAAGAGGCTGCGCAGCATCTTGGCCTTTGCGAAGGGACAATTGTCGGCCAGGGCGGCGTGGACGCCTGGATTGCCAACATCGGCTTGGGCGTGGTGCAAAAAGGCAAGGTGGCGCTGATCACCGGATCCTCCCACCTGATCTCCTGCCTGACGGATACATTTGAATATGCAAAGGCCGGCTTCTTCGGCCCCTATCCGGATACGGTGGTACGCGGCCTGGGCCTGGTGGAGGGCGGCCAGACATCCTCCGGCTCCATACTCGCCTGGTATAAGCGCAATCTGTGCAAGGATCTCGAGGGCAAAGAAGAAAACGCATACGATATTCTTAACCGTGCCGCGGAGCAACTGCCGCCGGGATCGGATGGCCTTCTGGTGCTGGATTGGTGGCAGGGAAACCGTACCCCGTACACGGACCCCAACGTCAGAGGCATGATCTATGGATTATCCCTCGGCCATACACAGGCGCATATATACCGCGCCATCATGGAAGGCGTAGCCTTTGGTACGGAAAACGTATTCGATTCTTTCCGCCGTGCCGGTTATCCTGTCGAGGAAGTGTATATGGGCGGCGGCACCACCAACTCCGATTTGTTCATGCAGATCCATGCGGATGTGTCCAACGTTGTAATCAACGTGCCGAAGAACCCGCAGTCCGGTACGTTGGGCTCCGCGATACTCGCTGCCGTTGCTGCCGGGCTTTATCCTGATTTGGAGACAGCGGTAAGGAACATGGTGCAATTCGCCAAGCGCATTGTGCCCAACCCCGAAAAGCATGAGAAATATAAGAAGATATTCCGTCAGTATCAAAAGGCGCATGAACAATGCGGGAACTGGATGCACGAAACCACGGAGTGCTTCAGGGAACTGTAATGAAATATTCCTTATCCCTGTATGAGAAGGCGATGCCGGATGACATGCCTCTTAATGAAAAGCTTCTCGCTTCCCGCGCATGCGGCTACGACGGCATGGAGCTGTGTGTAGATTTGAATCCCCAGCGCGAAGCCAGATTAAACTGGACTGCACGGGAACGGCGCGAGATTTCCGCTTTCTTAATAGACAACGGCATGCGTATTCCGACGTTTTCACTAAGCGCTTTGCGCGCCTGCCCCCTCGGGGAGCTGGACACCGTGAAGAATGTACGCGCGCTGGATATGTTGGAGAAAAGCGCATGGCTGTGCTGCGATATCGGTTCGCACGTCATACTCATCAACGGTTATGACGTATATTCTACCCCGTCTACGCCCCAAACGGTGGAGCGATTTGGTGAGAATATTGTAAAAGCGGCCGAGCTATGCGCCAGTTATGGCGTCATACTGGCGATAGAAAACGCTGAACGGCAGTTTATTGATTGTTTTGGTAAGGCCGCCCAATGGGTCAGGCGCGTGGACAGCCCGTATTTTCGCATATACGGGGACGTAGGCAATACGTTCAACGCTTACCAAGGGGATGTTCTGCACGCGCTTTCGGATTTTGAAACGGGGCGGGGCATTACAGCTGCCGTACATTTGAAGGATACGCTGCCGGGAGAATATCGGTTTACACGCTACGGGGAAGGCCATGTCGATTTTGTGCAGGCGGTTAAAAAATCCATGGATATCGGCGTGCGCCTGTTCACGGCAGAATTGTTCTACCAGGAAAATTTGAATTGGCGTGAGGAAGCGACGCGGGTCAATACGTTTCTGCGCAGCTTTTTTCCCGCATAAAAGAAAGGCAAGCACATGATTGAAAACTTGAAACAGGAGCTCAGGGAGCTAACGGCATTGACCGGCATCTCTTCCCGCGAGGATGAAGTTGTACGGTACATGTATCACAAGTTCAAGGAAACGACCGATGACGTCTCGGTGGATATGCTGGGAAACGTCACGGCTGCTTTTAAAAGCGGTCGGCCGGATGCACAGCGCATACTTGTGTTCGCCCATATGGACGAAGTCGGCCTGATGGTCAAAAAGATCGAGAACAACGGATATTTGCGGCTGGAACGCCTGACGGCAGTCAACAGCCATATTATCGAGGGCACCGTATTCCACGTGCGTACGCACGGCGGGAAGCCGGTAAAGGGCATTGTGGGCGCAAAGTCTCACCATTTCATGTCCGCTGCGGATAAATCCAAGGTACCGGAGCTTTCCGAGCTGTTTCTGGATATCGGCTGCACGAGCAAGGAACAGGTGAACGAACTGGATATCACGGAAGGCTGTGTCGTGAGTTTCGTGCACAGTTTTACGGAACTGTCGAACGATATAATTTCCACCAAATCATTGGACGACCGCGCGGGGCTGCTGGTCATGCTGGAACTCGCGCGTCACCTGAAGGGGAAAAAGCTGACGGCGGACTATTATCTCGTCGCGAGCGTGCAGGAGGAATTCAATATCCGGGGTATCATGCCAGCGGCACGTACGGTTGACGCGGACGTGGCGATTGGCCTTGATATTACGCCCGCCGGCGATACGCCGGATGTTGGCGGCGCTACGGACGTCCGTTTGGGCGCGGGACCTGCCTTCACATACCTGAACTATCATGGGCGCGGTACCCTTAATGGCTTGGTTCCCAATGAGGCGCTGGTGCATTTTCTGGAACGTACGTGCGAAAACAACGGCATTCCCTACCAGCGTGAGGTTTGTAGGGGATTGCTGACCGAAACGGCATATGTCGCCATATCCGGCTCTAAGGGCGTCGCCACCGCGAGTGTTGCCATACCGACAAGGTATGCCCATACTCCTGTGGAGACGGCAAGCCTTCGTGACATTCAATCCACGGTATCGCTGCTCACGCGTTTTGCCGATACTTGGGATCCTTCCTATTGCCTCAAGAAGATCAGCCTGTAAAAGGGCTGCCGCGTAATGCGGCAGCCCCATAAAAATTCATTTGGGGATTTACAGCTGAATCTCGAAGCAATCCTCTTCCTTGAAATTCTCAATCTGGAAATCGTTCATGTAGGCTCGCTCCGGCAGAATAATCAGCGCATGCAGCAACGGTTCGGACTTGGGCAGGGGGCAGAGATGCCACACCCCGGGATACATGGTGACGATTACACCCTTGGGAACCAGGAATACTTTGGTAGCCGAAGGATCCGGCGTGCCGCCGCCTGCTGGCGCGACATGCAGGATAAAATCGTCGTTTACCGCCATGATCGCCTCGCAGGTAGTGTTATGGTATTCCGCGCAGCGTATGACCATTTTCTCCGGTTTTTTGACGGTTATGGGAGAGAAACCCAAAGGAAGGTCTCCCTGGTAAAAGAAACGGGAGCTGTCCCTGTAGAACGTATGGAGTTCGCCGCATAGCACCGGGCCTTCCGGGGAAACTACAGACGTGAAGGTGCCAAACGGAGCAAATGCTTCTGCGGTAAGTGGTTCAGGTTTGATAACGCGCATACGCTAGCGTCTCCTTTGCTGTTATTTCAAGTATAGAATAGCATAGCGTTTTCGCTTGTCAACTTGGGAGTGAACAATATTTCAGAGGATTTGCAATTGTTCATAACCACCATGTACAATTGTTAACAAACGGAAACCATGTTGACAATCGTCTACCGTTTGATATAATCTCTGTTATAATGCAGTTTCTCATTCACTATCACTGTACAAAAGGAGTATGCACCATGACTTGGCTCAAAAAAGAACTGGGAACAGAAAAAGCGATCATTGCGATGTGCCACATCCCCGCTTTGCCAGGCGACCCTGGCTTTGACCATGATGGCGGTATGGATAAGGTTTGCGAATACACATTTACGAGTCTTAAGGCGCTGCAGGATGGCGGCGTGGACTCGGTGATGTTCTCCAACGAGTTCAGCCTCCCCTATCTCACAGACGTACGTACGGAAACGGTGGCGGCCATGGCACGCATCATCGGTCAGCTCATGCCGCACATCAAGGTACCCTTCGGCGTGAACGTACTGTGGGATCCGTATAAGTCCATCGATCTCGCAATGGCAACCGGCGCGCGGTTCGTCCGTGAGATTTTCACCGGCGCTTATGCCAGCGACTTTGGCGTATGGAACACCAACTGCGGCGACGTCGTCCGCCACCAGTACGCAATCGGCGCGAAGAACGTCAAGCTGTTGTTCAATATCGTACCCGAAGCGGCAAAATATCTCGCCGACCGCGACATCGTGGATATTGCCGTATCTACCGTTTTCAACAATAAGCCGGACGCTCTTTGTGTTTCAGGTCTGACGGCAGGAGCCGAAACGGATTCCACCGTGCTCAAGCGCGTGAAGGATGCCGTGCCCGATACGGTCATTTTCGCAAACACCGGCTGCCGTATTGACAACATCACCAAACAGCTCGCCATCGCGGACGGCGCGGTTGTTGGCACGACGTTCAAGGTGGACGGAAAATTCGCCAACCCCGTCGACGCTACCCGCGTCAAGGCGTTTATGGATACGGTGAAGAAATTCCGCGAAAGCCTCTAATACGCATTCTGGATTTTTCACGAGAGGGTACTTATGGCGGATCGATATGTCGTTGGTTGTGATTTTGGCACGCTGTCCATGCGCAGCATACTCGTACGCGTTCGGGACGGCGCGGTGCTGGCTGAAGAAGTCTTTCCCTACCCGGCGGGCGTCATCACCGGCGCCCTGCCCGGCGGCGTAAAGCTGGAAGGGCCCGGATGGGCGCTTCAGGATCCCGACGATTATCTTTCCGCTCTATATCACTGCGTTCCCTCTGTACTGCGCAGTTCCGGCGTAAACCCGGCTGACGTCATTGCGATAGGGGTTGACTTTACAACCTGCACCGTAATGCCTCTCTCTCAGGACGGCACTCCCCTATGCAAAATTCCGGAGTACCGCAACCGCCCTCATGCATGGGTGAAGCTTTGGAAAAATCATACTGCCTATAAGGAAGCCGACGAAATCACGGAGTACGTTCAAAAAAACGGTTTGGACTTACTGGATTATTATGGGCTTCGCACTTCCTCTGAGTTTCTGTTTCCTAAGATTTGGGAAGTCCTGCGCAAGGATCCCGAGATCTACGAAAAGGCCTATACATTCCTGGAGGCCGGGGATTTCGTAGTCTACAAGATGTGCGCGAACATCGTGCGCAGCGGTGTGATGGCAGCGGCCAAGGGTTTCCACAACAACATAACCATGCGCTTCCCGGACCGGGAGTTTTTCAAAGGCTTGGACGTGCGGCTTGAAAACGTCGTAGAAGAGAAGCATTTGACCAATGTCGTGCGCGTAGGCACGCCTGCTGGCAAGCTGACTGCCGAAATGGCACAAGCGCTGGGTCTGCATGAAAACGTGGTCGTCTGTACCGCGCATGCGGACGCGGCCTGCACATTGCCTGGCGCCGGCATCGTAAAGCCCAACGTCATGACATTCGTAATGGGTACCTCTCTTTGTCATATGATGCTTTCCGAGCGTCTGGAGAAAGTCCCCGGCATGTGCGCGGCCTATTACGAGGGCATTATTCCGGGATATTATTGCTATGAAGCCGGTCAGAGCGCCGTGGGAGATATCTTCGATTGGTTCTGCGGCCGCTACCTGCCTGAGGGGTATACTTCAGAAGCAAAAGCGCGCGGTATCCACATCATGCAGCTTATGAACGAAAAGGCCGGAAAACTAGCGATAGGCCAAAGCGGCGTGCTTGCGCTTGATTGGATGAACGGCAACCGCAGCATTCTGCAGGACTCTAATCTTACGGGGCTGCTTATGGGTCTGACGCTTTCTACAACGCCGGAGGAGATTTACCGGGCGCTTTTAGAATCCACCGCATTTGGCTCCAAGATCATTATGGACCAGTTCCGAGCATACCATGTGCCGATCGACTCCATCTATGCATGCGGCGGACTCGCTCAGAAGAATGAGCTTCTCATGCAGATATTCTGCGACGTCATCGGCATGCCCATCAAGGTGAGTGCTGTGAAGCAGACATCCGCCATGGCCTCGGCCATTATGGCAGCGGTATCCGCCGGTTCCGCGCTGGGCGGTTACGACGGCTTCGAGCAGGCCGTCGCCGCTATGGTCCCGCCTCCATCCAAGGAGTATATGCCCATCCCGCACAATGTCGAGCAATACCGTAAACTGTATGAAATCTATCGTTCCCTGCACGACACCATGTCGGCTCCGGAGAGTCCCATGAAACGCCTCATTGAGGTACAGCGTGTATAGCGCGCCTCACCTTAGACCTGGCGTATCGTTTTGTACTTATTTTGTGGATGTTAACTGCAAAAAACGCAGATAACATAATATACTTTAGGGAGGAACCACTATGAAAAAACTGTTAGCTCTTGTATTGGCCGTCTTCATGATTGCGATGGTCGCTGGCTGCAGCACGCCCGCACCCGCACCCACCGCTACCGAAGCGCCCGCCGCTACCGAAGCCCCGGCCGCAGCTACCGAAGCCCCCAAGCCGGCTGATGAGAAGTTCACGATCGCAACCGTCGTCAAGCTGACCGGCGTTGCGTGGTTTGACAGGATGGAAGAAGGCGTCAAAAAGTTTGCCGCTGACACTGGCATGGATGCTTTCCAGACCGGCCACTCCACCGCTGACCCCGCTGAGCAGGTCCGTATCATCGACGACCTTATCGCACAGGGCGTGGACGCTATCTGCGTAGTCCCGAACTCCACCGAATCCCTTGAAGCCGTTCTCAAGAAGGCCATGGATGCCGGCATCGTCGTCATTGCGCACGAGGCTTCCAACATCCAGAACGCCAACTTCGACATCGAAGCGTTTGACAACATCGAGTACGGCAAGCACTTCATGGGCATGCTGGGCGAAATGATGGGCGGCAAGGGCCAGTACACCACCTTCGTCGGCTCCCTGACCGCTACCTCCCACAACGAGTGGGTTGATGGCTCCACCCAGGTCCAGTCCGAGAAGTACCCCGACATGGAACTCGTTTCCAACAAGAATGAGAGCACCGAGAATATCGACAACGCTTACAGCAAGACTCTTGAGCTGCTCAAGGCCTACCCCAACCTCGTTGGCTTCCAGGGCTCCGCTATGACGGACGTCGTGGGCGTTGGCAAGGCGATCGACGAAATGGGCAAGCAGGACAGCACCGTTGTCATCGGCACCTCTCTCGTCTCCGTATCCGGCCAGTACCTCGAAACCGGCGCTATCGACAAGATCTCCTTCTGGGATCCTGCCGAGGCTGGCTACGCCATGAATGAGCTGGCTCTGAAGATCCTCAAGGGCGAGGTCCCTGCGGACGGCGTGAGCCTCCAGGCGACTGGCTATCAGAACCTCAAGCTCGTCGACAAGGTCTTCTACGGTTCCGCGTGGATCGACGTTGACAAGACCAACATGGGCAATTACAACTTCTAATTTCCCATCATTGTCTAAGTAACACAAAGCCCGGCCGGTCTTATTGGCCGGCCGGGCTAAAATGTAAAGGATGCCGGAAACTGCTGCAAAGTGCTTGAAATAGCTTGCTTTCCGGCGGTTAATTATTTTTTGTGGCTTTTTGTTCAGCAATAATTGGAAGCGGATCGTATTTACGCTATACTAAGTATATATACTTGTCGGTGCTGTATTACTGCGGATCAAAAAGGAAGGAATGTATATGCGCAAGCCCTTAATTAAGTTAACAGGCATTTCCAAGTCCTTCGCGGGCGTTCATGCGCTACAGGATGTGGATATGACCATCTATGAAGGGGAGATCCGCTGTCTGGCCGGAGAAAACGGCGGCGGAAAATCCACCCTTATTAAGGTCATTTCGGGTTTCTACACGCCGGACAAAGGCGAGATTGAAATCGCGGGGAAGGTATTCCACAAGCTTACCCCGCAACAGGCCATTCGCGAGGGTATCCAGATCATCTATCAGGATTTCTCCATATTCCCCAACCTGACGGTTGCGGAAAACATCGCGCTCAGCCTGGAAAGGCTGCACGGCAAAAAGTTTGTGAATTGGCAGTCCATCAAAAAGAATGCCCAGCGTGCGCTGGATATGGTCGATATCCATATGGATCTCGACGCGCTTGTAGGCGGATTGTCTGTCGCCGACCGGCAGCTTGTTGCCATCTGCAGGGCGCTTTTGCAGGATGCAAAGCTGCTTGTCATGGACGAACCCACCACGGCGCTTACACGCAAGGAAGTGGACAGCTTGTTTGCCGTGGTACGTGACCTGCAGAAAAAGGGTATTTCCATACTGTTTGTCAGCCACAAGCTGGAGGAAGTATTCGAAATCGCGGAAGAGCTTACTGTACTGCGTAACGGCAGGAAGGTAATCGAAGGGCCGATGAAGGACTTCGACCGGGATAAATTCATTTACCACATGACCGGCCGCACCATCGAAGCCACGCGGTTTACCGCTCCAACGATCAGCGACGATCCATTGCTCAAGGCGGAAAGTATCGGGATCAAAGACCTGTTTGACGATATATCGTTTGAACTGTATGCCGGCGAAATCATAGGCATCACAGGATTGCTGGGTTCGGGGCGCAGTGAGCTTGCACGGGCGCTGTTCGGGCTCGAAAAAATTACGAAGGGCCGTCTATATGTACAAGGCGCACCGGTAAAACCTGGTTCGGTGCAGGATGCCATCAAGCACGGCATTGCCTACGTTCCGGAGGACCGGTTGACGGAAGGACTGTTCCTGCCACATTCCATCAATAACAATACGGTCGCCGCCACGGTCAACAACGTGCTCGGCAAGGCCGGGCTCATCAGTATCCAAAAAACGCGTGAGCGTACGAAGGAATGGATCGACGAGCTGAACATCGTAACGCCATCCGGCGAGCTGCCCGTACAGAGTTTATCAGGCGGCAACCAGCAGCGCGTCGTGCTAGCGAAATGGTTATCCACCAAGCCGAAGGTATTGATATTGAACAGCCCCACTGTTGGCGTCGACATCGGCTCCAAAACCGATATCCACGCCTACGCGAGAAAGCTTGCGCAGCAGGGCATGGGGGTCATCATCATTTCGGATGATATTCCCGAGGTACTGGATAACTGCAATCGCGTGTTGATCATGAGAAAAGGGCGTATCGTCGGCAGCATGGAGACCTCGGAGCTGACGCCCGAGCTGGTATCCCGCAAGCTGAGCGAAGCATAACGGAAGGGGAATAGGATTATGAAAACATGCTCCCCAGTCAGGAAAATACTGCAAAGAAACGAATTCTACGTAGCGCTGACGGTAGTGGTGCTGTGTATTGTGATCGGCCTAAAAAGTCCCGTGTTCTTTACGGCTAACAACGCGGTTGACCTCTTAAAGGCGGCTGTTGTCAACGGCATCATGGTGTATGCGGTCATGCTGGGCATTATCGCGGGTGGCATAGACGTTTCGTTCCCAGCGATCGCCGTTGCCTCCATGTATATCACCAGCAAGCTGTGCGCTACCATTTCGTATAACGGCTCTGTGGTATTTCCAATACTGCTTGCCGTCTTCATCGGCACCGCGCTTGGTGCGATTAACGGCCTGATCATCTCGATGTTCAAGCTTCCGGCGTTTATTGTCACGCTGGGCACGTCCAACGTATTCCACGGGTTGTTGATTTCGCTGCTGGGCGCTAAGCCCGTCAACCGTCTGGTCCCGCCCCTGGAGGCCATGAGCAAGGCGGAAATATTCCACGTGCAGGGTGTAAATTATACCTCTATATTGCCAGTGACATTCTGGTTCCTGCTGGCCATCATCGCCATCGTGTATGTGCTGCTCAACTATACCATGCTTGGGCGCGGTATATACGCGCTGGGCGGCGACCGCGTCTCCGCGGAACGCGCGGGCTTTAACATTAAGGGCATTACCATATTCGTGTACACCTTCATTGGCTTCGCGGCAGGCCTTGGGGGTATCGTCCATACTATACAGGCGCGTACCTGCGTACCGACGGACCTGATGGGCAGCGAACTTATCATCATTGCCGCAGCGGTGCTCGGCGGTACAAACATCGCGGGCGGCAAGGGCACCGTGCTGGGCACGACGCTGGGCCTTGCGCTCATCACAATTGCGCGCAACAGCCTGATACTTTTGGGTATACCGCCTACAGCTCAGCGCGCAGTCGTGGGCTTGATCATCGTCGTTGGTACCGGCATATCGGCATACCAGGCGATGAAGGAAGCAAACAAGATTCCCAAGGTTATGGATGACGAACCCTGTAAGGAGGGCTGAGAGTGGAACAGCAGAATAACGCGAAAACGCCTAAAAAAAGACTGCCCGTTGACCTGAACGGCATTCGCAGCGACTTGCTGTTTGACGGTAATCTCGTACGGCTGAGCATCATCATGGTCGTATCGTTTGTACTGATGGCGGCGCTCAAGCCCGAGCTTTACCTGACAAGCAAGAACTTTATGTCCATGGCATACCAGTTCCCGGAGATCGGTTTGTTCTCCATCGCCGTTATGATCGCCATGCTGATGGGCGGCATCAACCTCTCGGTGCTGGGCATTGGCAATTTGAGCGCCATCGTATCGGCGTATACGATGATCGCGCTGGCTCCTTCCATGGGCAATCTCGGAGCCATATTCGTCGGTATCGTGGTATCTCTGTCGGTAGGCCTTGTCTGCGGCGCGCTCAACGGCTTCCTCATTGCCAGGGTGGGAATTCCCGCTATGCTGGCGACGCTGGGCACCATGGAGATGTTCTCTGGTATCGGCATATTCCTCACGGACGGTTCCGCAGTATTTGGGCTCCCAGCAGGCTACGAATTTATCGGCGCGGGAACGCTAATCGGCATCCCCCTCCCAACGGTCATATTTATTGTAGTCGCCGGCCTGTGCACGGTACTGTTGCAGAAGAAGAAGTTCGGTCTTGAAATTTACCTGCTGGGCACCAATGAAAAGGCGGCGCGCTTCACCGGTATACAGACGAAACTGGATATCATCAAGGCGCACATGCTGGGCGGCCTGCTTTCGGCGATCGCCGGTATCATTATGTCCTCGCGTACGATTTCCGCGAAAGCCGATTATGGCTCCTCCTACACGCTTCAGTGCATTCTGGTGGCGGTGCTGGGCGGCGTTAACCCAAGCGGCGGCTTTGGCAAGGTGACGGGCGTGATCATGGCGATACTGACGCTGCAGTTCCTTTCAAGCGGCTTCAATTTCATGCGTGCGGATTCCTATTTTAAGACATTCATCTGGGGCGCGGTGCTTATCGCGACGCTGATCATCAATCACTACGGCAACAAGAGCAACGAACGCAAGAAAAAGGCCGCTGCCGCTGCAAAATAAATCGGTTCAAAGCCGATACTATTATTCAAACTAAGGAGGCGTCGTTCCATGCAGAGATTGCTAAACAAACCCGAAAATTACGTGGATGAAATGCTCAAAGGCGTGCTCGCCGCGCATCCGGACAAGATCAAAATCGTAAACGATGATTTGCGCTGCTACGTAACGGCAAAGAAGAAACCCGGCAAGGTCGGCATCGCCACGGGCGGCGGCTCCGGCCATCTGCCGCTGTTCATGGGCTACGTGGGCGACGGCATGCTCGACGGCGCCAGCATCGGCGGCGTATTCCAGTCTCCCAGCGCGGATCAGATGTATCAGGTCACCAAGGAAATCGACAGCGGCGCCGGCGTGCTGTATATTTACGGCAACTATGGCGGCGATATCATGAACTTTGATATGGCCCAGGAAATGGCCGATTTCGATGATATCAAGGTGATGCAGGTTGTCGCGGGCGAGGATGTCGCTTCCGCGCCCAAGGGCAAAGAAAACAAGCGCCGCGGCGTCGCCGGTATATTCTTCGTGTTCAAGTGTGCGGGCGGCGCAGCGGACGCTATGCTGCCGCTTGAGGAAGTCACGCGTATCGCGCAGAAGGCTGCCGATAACGTCCGGACCATGGGCGTTGCGCTGACCCCCTGCATCATACCTGAAAACGGCAAGGCGAATTTCGAAATTGCGCCGGGCAACATGGAACTGGGCATGGGCATCCACGGCGAGCCGGGCATTGAAAAGTCCGCAATCCGTCCGGTGGACGTCATTGTCGGCGATATGCTCGACCGCATGCTGCCTGATCTTCCGTATGAGAGCGGCGATGAAGTGGCCGTGCTGGTCAATGGCCTTGGCGCGACCCCGCTGGAGGAACTCTACATTGTCTATCGCCGCGTGCATGAGCTGCTAAATGAAAAGGGCATCAAGGCATTCAAGGCGTATGTGGGCGAGTATGCCACCTCCATGGATATGGCCGGTATGTCTGTGAGCTTGCTCAAGCTGGACGCGGAGCTCAAAAAATATCTCTCCATGCCCTGCCGCACACCGTTCGTATCACAGGAGCAACTCTAATGGATACCATCAGCAGGCAGGATATCATTCGCTTCTTTGATAAAGCAGCGGATACCATGGCGGAGCACAAGGATTATCTGACTGAGATGGATGCGGCCTTAGGCGACGGCGATCTGGGGCTCACCATGACTTCCGGCTTTGCAAAGGCAAAGGAAGCCGTACATGGCTCGGAAGAGACGGATCTTGGTAAGCTGTTCATGCTCGCGGGCATGACCATCGCGAAAGCTGTACCCTCCACCATGGGTACGCTGGTGGGTTCCGGCTTCATGAAGGTTGCAAAGGCCTTCAAAGGCAAAGAAAGTATGGGCGTTGCAGAGCTTGCGGCGTTTGTGGATCAGTTTGTGGAAGGCCTGATGGAGCGCGGCAAAGCCAAACCGGGCGACCGTACCATCATCGACTCCATGTATCCCGCCGCGCGGTATCTTGAAAAAGCGTGCGAGGCTGGCGCTTCTCTTGAAGAGGCTGCAAAAGGCGCATTCACTGCGGCACAAGATGGCCTGGAAGCCACGAAGGGCATGGTTGCGGCGTTTGGGCGCGGCGTGTTCTTCGGCGAGCAGGTGTTGGGAAAGCCCGACCAGGGCGCTACCGTGGGCATGTACATCATACAGGTGTGGAAAGAGATCATTTGCGCATAAGCATATTTCCTTTATGGGGGAGGGGATACCGATGCGTATCCCCTTTCGCTTTCCGAAAAAGTGCCATGCGGCACATTTTCGATGATTACGGGAACAACCGTGCCTGCAGTTGGCTGCGGTTAAGGATACAGGGCCAGATACTGCGTAACAATCATGATACAAAGGGGAACAAAAATGTCCAAATACGGAAATTGGTACGATGAAACGCTGCGCCGCGAAGCGGACGCGATTAGCGGACTCATGCAAACGCTTGACTATGAAACGCTTGACCAGATTGCCGAGCTGCTGTTGGCCGTTAAAGAAAACAAGCAGCGTGTGATTACCGCGGGCTGCGGCACCTCTGGAACGGCAGCGGAGCGCATTGCGCATATTTTAAGTTGTATAGAAGTACCCGCCATGTTCCTTTCCCCGGCGGACGCGCCGCATGGCGCGATGGGCCTTATTCAGCGGGGGGATATCGTGGTGCTCCTTGCAAAGGGAGGCAACACGGCGGAAATCCTTAATCTTATTCCCTGCTGCAAAGAGAAAGGCGCAACCATCATAGGGGTGACGCATAACAAAGAGTCCGCCTTAGCCAAAAATTGCGATATTTTGATGCTGATGGACACCGGCGAGGAGCCCGATATGTGGAAGATGCTGCCCTGCGCGAGTACGCTTGGCGTTGTGGCCGCATGGGATGCCATCACGCATACGGTAATGCGCATGAACGGTTTTACCAAGGAGCAGTTTTTGCGTATCCATCCCGGCGGTGCAACCGGGGAAACCTTACTAAGCGGTCTAAATGGCAGGTGAAAGAGATGGAAACATATCAGGCATCCTTTGAACGGGTCATCAAAAGCGAAGGGGAGGCGATCCTCTCCCTGCTGCAGACGGTGGATCAGAATACGGTGAAGCAGATTGTAGAACTGCTGATCAAAGTGAAGGAAGAAAAGCGCCGCGTGATCACCGTTGGCTGCGGTACCTCGGGCGTTGCGGCAAAAAAGATTGCACATTCGCTTTCCTGCGTAGAGATCCCGGCGACATTTTTAAGCCCGTCCGCCGCCGCGCACGGTGCAATGGGGTTCATCCAGAAGGACGACGTTGTTATTCTGGTCACCAAGGGCGGCAATACGGCGGAGTTGTTGGGGTTATTGCCCTGCTGCAAGGAAAAAGGCGCCGTTGTGATTGGCGTATGCGAGAACGATACGTCCAAACTTGCGCAGGCTGCGGATATTTTCTTACAAGTACGCATTGAACGGGAGCCTTGCCCGTGGGGCTTATTGGCAACCGCAAGTATTCTTGCTGTCATTGCCGTGTGGGACGCCATTGTCATCACCGTCATGCAGCACAACGGCTTTACGAAAGAGCAGTTTTTGACTATCCATCCCGGCGGCGCTGTGGGCGAAAAGCTTTCGCATTGACCACAAAAAGAAAATGAACATGCAGGCGCAAGAGCAATTCTTGCGCCCTTTGTATTGCTTGCATTTATCGCCCGAGATAGCCGGCGGTATGCCGGATGGCTTCCCCCAAATGGTCCTCCTCAATATATTCATATGAAAGCAATCCAGCATGACCTTGACGTTGGGCCGGCCGACATCCTTTACAAACGCGACAGCTTCCCGAGCATCGTTGATCAGAAAGTGTTCAAATCGGTTGACCGTCTCCAGTTCCA
>JAEZIE010000181.1 GCA_023416175.1 Bacillota bacterium | reverse complement strand
CCGCCGATATAAAAATAATCCCCATAATACTGTCCAAGAGTGAATGCATCGGGCAGCATAACATCGTCCACAAATAAGCGCAGCTCCCGCAGAAGGGACCTTAGCGCAATAATTTCCTCCACCGTAGCGGAGGATGTAAGGCCGCCAACGAATATTCCATGGGAGTGCGGCGCTTTCCCCCCAAGGATGGCCAGCATGGTGTGTGAAGACATGATGAAATTCAGGGACGTAAAATAGTGCTCCGCAAGCGTATCGTTGACTGCCTGGGGCAGCCGAAAATCGGTTCCCGTCGCTTCAAATACCGGCCCATAATCCGGCAAGCGTACATAATCCGGAAGGGTGAACTGGTAGAAATGGCGGATGTGGTTCTGAATAAAATCGCAGGCATGCGTGAAATCTCGCAGGTACCGCCCCTGCTCCAGCGGGGTAACGCCGAGCGCAGACTCAAGCGACATACTGGAGGCCGTAGCATGCGCGGCCGAGCAAATCCCGCAGATGCGTTCTGTAAAATATATCGCATCCAACGGTGATCTGCCTTTAAGCATCAGTTCAAAGCCGCGGAACAAATTCCCCTCCACTTTCGCATCCACCACAGTGTTGTTTTCCACCTGGGCAGAGATCTCCATAAACCCGCTGATACGGGTGACCGGATTGATAACGATTTGTGTCATCCCACGCCCTCCCCTGTAACAGAAGCCGCCGCTCCTTGCCGCCCCATCATAAGCTCTGTATTGGACGGGTACAAGATGAATGGCTCCATCGCATCCGGGAATCCGAACTGCGCGCAGCCGATGCAAGGCGAATCGTCTCCCACCGGCCAGTTCACCCGCTGATTCCACCTACGGATGGGACAATCCGTCAGGGTAAACGGTCCACGGCAGCCAACCTGGAACAAGCAGGTTTCTTCCCCCAATTGCGAGGCAAATATACCGCTGTCAAAATATGAACGGCGCGGACAGCGGTCGTGGATGGTGGTGCCGTATATCATGGTGGGACGGTTGAACGCATCGAGTTCCGGAAGCCCAAAGAGCAGAATATGCGCAATCGTCGTCAAAAGCCAGGCTGGGTTGCAGGGGCAGCCCGGCACACGGATAACAGGCCTTTGAAGTACGTCCTGTATGCCAACGCATGCGCTTGGGTTGGGAATTGCGGCGGAAATTCCACCGTCTGCAGCGCAGGTACCCATTGCCAGTACATGGGTTGCTCGTTCTCCAAATGTACGGGCCGCTTCGAGCGCCGTAATATTCCGGCCCTGATGCCGGCCGATGATGGTATAGCGCCCTTCATCCAGCGTGGCGACAGCGCCTTCGATGATCAGTATGAATTCTTCATTGAGAGCGGCAAACAGGTTTTCCATTGCCTGTTCCCCCTCTTTGGCACACAAACTGTTCTCGAATACAAGCTCTACCATCTGGGTCAGAAAATAGCCGATGCCCGGCTGGTCCGCATTCATCAGGGAAATGATGTTGCCTGAGCAGCCGGAAAGCTCAAGCCAAATCACCTTTGGGCGGTTGATGGTCCCATCCTGTAAGCCGTCCTGCACCCTGCCAAACAAATCCAGCGCCAGCTTGGTGGCGCAATTATATAAGCGTTTCTTCTCCACTTTCCAATCTCCCCACAGGTTGCATTGCCTCCAGAACAAATGGTCTGCTGGAATGACAGGTATTGAACTCCAGTGAAAGATCATGCCCCGCTCTCAGACCAAAATGAGTTCCCGTTTGCCAAATAGGAGCACCGCTTACATCATAGACGATGCCGTTTACTGAAACATAGGATGGGTATCCATTGGTGCCATTGTAAAGCGCAAGCTCCTCAGGTGTAAACACGCGCCTCGTTCCCTGTGCCTCACGCGCGGGCTCCTGGCCGCTGATGGCAGGGGGACGCTGTACCTGGGGTTGAGGCGGCAGTTCACCACTCTCTCTGGGCTCTGCAAACTCCTGCATATTTGCCCACGACATAGGGGATGCGGTAAGCTCCGCCATCGATCGCATGAGGCTTCTGAGCCGTTCCATCAGCGCATTCCTTGCGGGTTCATTGAACGTGCTGCGCAGCAGCTCCATAATATATTTGATCTCACCCTGGATTGAGGCGATTTGCGACTGGTTGTCATATTCCATGGCGCCACAGCCCTTTCGCATAAAAATTTGTACAGTATATGAAAATGAATGGATATTATACCTTTCACGCCGCAGAGCAAGCCATAGCCACACCCAGACTATTGCAGTTTTTAGCACAGAATTCGGATCATTCGCCTATTTCCAAACAGCCTATCTGCAAACATAAAAAGCCCGCAGGCTATGCCTGCGGGCTCAAGAATTATTCTGTTATTTCCTGCGCAGCAGATTGATGATGCTAAGTAATATCACAGCTCCGATCACGGAAACGATCACACTCCAAAGTGTAAAGCCCGTTATGCCCTGACCACCGATCATATTCATGACGAATCCACCGATAAACGCGCCAATAATACCGACAACAATATTCTTAACAGCGCCCATTTCGGCGTCGTTGCCGGTGATTTTGCTTGCGATCCAGCCTGAAAGCGCGCCTACGATGATCCATGCAAGTATACCCATAATAACACCTCTTTCCCGCAATTATAATCGCCTGTTATTCCTAACATAACCATATACGCAACAGTTATTCAAACAAAATGCTTGCGTGCGCTGTGCTTGCCCATACGGATACGGAGCCGCCGTTTACCGTGAATATTGCGGCACCGTCCTTGTCAAGGGTAATGCGCTCGCTTCGGTTACCGGTAAGGTCAAAAAACTCCAGCCCGGCGTGCTCTGGCCCAAAGACCATATATTTGGTGCCATTTTCGCCATTGCTGATGCTCACCGCAATGCCGGAATTCGGATGCTCCGCATCCCCTTTTCTTATGAAGCCGATGACATTGGAGTGGTCAAAATAATCCGCCTGCTCGCCGTAAGCCAGGTATTTTCTTGCGTACAGCAGGGGATCGAGCTTGTCCCGCTTGGGCGGCACCTGGCCCACGATGCCGTAGTAGTCCCCGTAAAACACGCAGGGTAGACCATCAACGCGAAGTAGAATCAGCGCGTAGGCAATGGGCTTGAACCAATCTTCTACCCAGGATCCAACGGCCTGTCCAGGTTGTGAATCATGGCTGTCCACAAACGTGACGGCGCGAAACCGGTTGGTGGAAACAAGCGTACCGTCAAACAGATGGGTCAGGTCATAATCCCTCCCTTTGTGGGAGGCTTCGTGAAAATGATACTGCAGGGCAACGTCATATAGATGCAGCGCCTGATCGGATACATCGATAAAATGGTTGAGCTTTCTTTGTTCGCGGTGCCAGTATTCCCCCAATACAAAGAACTCTTTTGATGCATGCGCCTGCACATGATCGATAAGCATCTTCACAAACGCCTGATCAATATGTTTAAGAGCGTCCAGCCGGAAGCCGTCCACATGCAGCTCGTCAACGAACCATGTTGCCCACCGTTTGACTTCTTCCACAACGTATTCGTTGTGATAATCGATATCTGCGGACATCAGATAGTCAAAATTGCTTTTTTCATCGCCCACATGCTCCGCCCACACCTTGCCATGGCCATAGACTTTGAATATGGCGTTGCGGGAGGCTCTCTCATCTCGGTCGGTAGCGGTAAAGTGTGTGTAGTTCCATTTGAATGCGGAGTATTTATCCCCTCTACCGGGGAATGTAAACTTTGTCCAGCCTTCAATATCATGTGGACCGGACAGCTCATGGTTCCGGTCGTTCGCGTCCACCTCAATGGCAAGGAATGTTTCTTTTTCATCCGCGCCTGCCTTATGGTTGAGCACCACATCCGCATAGACTTTAATCCCCTGACGGTGCGCCTCCTCCACCGCCGCAAGCAGTTGTTCCTTTGTGCCGTATTTTGTCCTCACTGTTCCCTTTTGGTCGAACTCACCCAGGTCATAAAGGTCGTACGCATCATAGCCTACGCTGTTCTGCCCTGCGGCCTTGGTACAGGGCGGAATCCACACGGCAGAGATACCCATTTGCTTTAAGGAGTGCGCCTCGTTCTTAAGACGGTCCCAATATGCACCGTCGTTTTCGATATTCCATTCAAAGAACTGCATCATAGTAAAGTTATCCATTTTGCATTCTCCGGTTCGTTTGTTCTTTATTGATACCATTCCCCGTTTCACCATAAACAGGTGCTTGGAATATTTGGCCGGTATAGCGCGGACGGAACTGATAGAGTATAGCCCAGTGTGGAAATCCCGCTGGACAGGAACATATGTTCTGTATTATACTATTGGGGACAACAGCAGGAGCGTGAACGCCTTTGGATGTATATGAAAAGCTTAAAATATTGACGGATGCCGCCAAATACGACGTAGCCTGCACGTCGAGCGGCGCTGACCGCGCGCCGAATAAGGATGGCATTGGCAGTGCGGTCGCGGCAGGCATCTGCCACAGCTTTGCAGGCGACGGGCGCTGCATTTCCCTACTCAAGGTGCTCATGACCAACGCCTGTGCGTATGACTGCGCCTATTGCGTCAACCGCCATTCCAACGATTCCCGACGCGCCACGTTTGAGCCACAGGAGCTTGCGGATCTCACCATTGCGTTTTACCGCCGCAACTACATAGAAGGGCTGTTTTTAAGCTCCGGCGTATTGAAAAACCCAGATTACACCATGGAACGCATGATCGAAGTATTGCGGCTGCTGCGCGAAGAATACAAGTTTTACGGCTATATCCACGCGAAAGCCATACCCGGCGCAAGCGACGGGCTGGTGGAACGGCTGGGCATGCTGGCCGACCGCATGAGCGTGAATATCGAACTTCCATCCCAGGAAAGCTTAGTACGGCTTGCGCCGGATAAATCCAAGCATTCCATATTGGCGCCCATGGGCTTTATTCGCGGCCGGATCGAGGAAAGCTCCAAAGAGCTTGTGCGCTACAAAAGCGCGCCCAAGTTCGTACCCGCCGGCCAAAGTACACAGATGATTGTTGGCGCTTCCGGGGAAAGCGACCTGCATATTCTGAACCTGACAGAAAAGCTGTATAAGGGATACCGGTTAAAGCGTGTGTTTTTTAGCGCCTATATGCCTGTGGCGGAGCATGCGCTGCTCCCTGCGCGGGACGTTAAGCCTCCGCTTCTTCGGGAACACCGGCTCTACCAGGCGGATTGGCTGCTGCGCTTTTATGGCTTTGAGGCTTCCGAAATACTGGATGAAGAGCATCCCACTTTCAACCCTTATCTCGATCCCAAATGCAACTGGGCTATTAATCACCCTTCCCATTTTCCGGTAGAGGTCAACCGCGCCCCATATGAGACGCTGCTGCGCGTGCCGGGAATTGGGGTGCGGAGCGCCCAGAGGATCGTCATAGCGCGAAGAACCGGCAGCCTAGATTTTTCAGGCCTGAAAAAACTCGGCGTGGTCTTAAAAAGAGCGCAGTATTTCATTACGTGCAAGGGGCAGCGCTCAAACGGCTTAGACGCCTCACAGGATCTACTGCTATGCGCGCTTTTAAACGAACAGGCAACAGGTAGAAAAGAGCAAAACGCGCTGTTTACGCCAAAGCAGACCTCATTGTTTGAACAACCTGCGTTTGCGCGGGAGGAGTTATATAAATGCCTGAGCGGTCAGCTGTAGAATCAAAGCCCCTGGTATATTGCTATGATGGCAGCTTCGACGGCCTCTTGTGCTGTGTGTTTGAAAGCTACAACAGCCGGGAGATTCCTTCGGATGTTTTGCCGGATACGTCTGAGCTTCCCTTTCTTCTACCTGTAAAGGCAATCGCAACTGTGCCTGATCGAGCGCGCCGCGTGCGCCGTTCCATCCCCCAAAAAATCGGAACGGACGCAATGGATTTCGTGCGGCGCGCCTTTTTGACTTGCCATGCGCAAAAGGAACTGCTTATCCTGAGATTTCTGCGTATGGGATATGAAAAGGGACCCGCCATCATGCGCATGCTGACCGACGATACCGTACACGCGCTGATGGAGGCGGTGCGGCATTTGGAGAACGAAGCCCATCTGCTCAACGGATTCGTTCGGTTTTCCGAGTCCAATGGTGTACTGGTATCCACCATTGAGCCCAAGAATATTGTACTGCCCATTATCGCTCCCCACTTCTGCTCGCGATACCCCAACGAGCGGTTTGTACTGTACGATAAAACGCACGCTATGGCGCTGCTGCACCAAAGTTGCACTTGGGAGATCGCCGATGTAGATGCATTCTCCATGCCTGAACCGGACGCCAAAGAGCGAAAATACCGCGCGTTGTGGCGGCTATTCTACGATACCATAGAGGTGGATGGGCGTCATAACCCCCGCTGCCGTATGGGACATATGCCCAAGCGCTATTGGCGCTGCATGACGGAGTTCATGGCGGATCCTGCCCCGAACAAGGAAGCGCTAACAGAAGCAAGGCCAACACTTTTAACGGCGCCTTCCCTCCTCCCTTCCCCCCAAACTGAGGCGAATGTATACCGTACAGAAAATATATGATATCGAATTCGTTAATCGTCCTGGTTTCGGGCGTTTTCCTGATCTGTCCGCAAATTTGGCTGAACAATATGCGAATTTAATGAATAATTTATATAAAATCGTTTGACTTTTATCTTTAGGTGTGTTACTTTTATAAAAACTTAATTTGAGGGTATCAAATATGTCGTCTCCGTTTAACTTCAGCATCCTGATTAGCATTCTCCTCCTCGGGCTCGTACTTGTAGTCCGGGGTGTTGGTCGTGCAAATAAGTGGATAGCTGCATAGACGGGTAGGCTTTACGAACCTAAGGGCCCTGCAGTGAACACACTGCAGGGCCTTTTTTATACAAAAATGCGTCAACCTTAACCAATTACTCTAGCGATACGGGAGGCAATCACATGTTGTTATCTGGTGCGGAGATCATTCTGAAGGTGCTGCTCGAGCAGGATGTGGATGCGGTGTTTGGCTACCCTGGCGGAACCGTGCTTAACATCTACGACGCGCTTTACAAGTACAGCGACCGGATTACGCATTACACCACCTGCCATGAGCAGGGCGCGGCCCACGCTGCCGATGGCTACGCCCGCGCAACCGGGAAAACTGGCGTGGTGATCGCCACATCCGGCCCCGGCGCTACAAACCTTGTCACCGGCATTGCCTGCGCCTATTTCGACAGCACACCTGTTGTTGCTATTACGGGCAATGTGCCAGTGCCACTTTTGGGGCGGGACAGCTTTCAGGAGGTGGATATCGCCGGCGTTACGATGCCCATCACAAAGCATAATTACATCGTCAAGGACGTCAACCGCCTAGCGGCGACGCTGCGCGAAGCGTTCCAGGTTGCGATATCCGGCCGCCCCGGCCCGGTACTGGTGGATGTACCCAAGGATGTGCAAATCGCCTTGGCGGAATACGAGCCCCAGGAAAAACAACAGAAGCGTCCACTGCCGCCCATCAAAGAAGAAGAATTGGACAAAGCCATCGAGATGATCCTCATGGCAAAAAAACCGTATATCTATTGCGGCGGCGGCGTGGTGCTCTCCGACGCACACAGGGAACTCGCCCGCTTTGCGGATAAAATAGATGCCCCTGTTGGCACCAGCATGATGGGACGTACCTCCATCTCCTCAGAAAACCCGCGCTTTTTAGGTATGATGGGCATGCACGGAAGATATGCCTCCACCAAGGCGCTCAACGAAAGCGACCTTTTGATCGCGGTGGGCACCCGCTTTTCTGACCGGGCGACCGGCGACAAATCCGAATTTTCCAGAGGCAGGATGGTACTGCACATCGATATTGACCCTGCCGAAATCAGCAAGAATATCGCAGTCACCCGAAGCATTATTGGCAATGTCAAAACCGTGCTGAATATTTTGACGGACCGCCTGCCCCAGCAGCAGCATCCGGAATGGGCGGAAGAAGTCGCAAGTATGAAGCGCTGCCCAGAAAATAGCATTTCCATGTGCGAAAGCGACCTGACGCCGCAGCACATTATTGAGGGCGTATGCGACCGCATGAAGCCGGATGAAATCGTCGCGACCGACGTCGGTCAGCATCAGATGTGGACGACGTTGTATTATCGCTTCCAAGAGCCGCGCACCTTCATCACAAGCGGGGGATTGGGTGCGATGGGCTTTGGCATGGGCGCCGCAATCGGCTCCTGCATCGCCACCAACCGCAAACGCACCGTGCTCTTTACCTCGGACGGCAGCTTCCATATGAACATGAACGAGCTTGCGACAGCGGTTTCAAACGACCTCCCCATTATCGTCGTGGTGCTCAACAACGGTGTATTGGGCATGGTTCGGCAGTGGCAGAAACTGTTCTTTGAAAGCCGGTATTCTAACACCGCGCTAAAGCGGAAAACGGATTTTGCAAAGCTTGCGGATGCGTTTGGAGCAAAAGGCTGCAGGGCAACTACCATGGAGGAATTCGACCGCTGCATGGAAGCGGCGTTCCAACAGAATACCCCGGTACTCATTGACTGCGTGATAGATTGCGACGAGCAAGTCTTGCCGATGATCCCCCCCAACCGGGGCATCAACGATATCATTTTACGGTAACGGAAGGAAGGGCAATATGGATAGGCAGCAATTTGTGATTTCTTTGCTGGTGGCGAATCATTTTGGCGTGCTGACGCGGATCTCCGCGCTGTTTGCAAGGCGCGGCTTCAATATAGACAGTATAACTGCAGGCGTGACCGAGGACCCGGAGTATACCAGAATGACCATCGTCGCGCAGGGCGACGACTACATCAAGGAGCAGATTGTCAAACAGCTTCAAAAACTCGAGGATGTGCGCCTAGTGCAGCTAATGAACCCGAGCCAGACGGTGCAGCGCGAGCTGATGATCGTAAAGGTGGAGCTCGCCCCCGGCAAGCTTTCTGAGCTCGTTGAGGCAGCGAACACCTACCGTGCGAACGTGATCGACCTTTCGCCCGATTCACTCCTGATTGAGATTACAGGCGAACCCAGCAAGCTCAACGCATTTTTAGAGTATTTCAAGGTATATGGGATTGTGGAAATGTCCCGCACCGGCCCTTCCGCCATGGGCAGAAGCAATTACTGCCTGATTGACGGCTAACGACAGGTACGGAGCACGATAAAAAATAGTATTTGGAGGATAAAAACTATGGCAACGATGTACTACGAAAAGGACTGCGACCTGAACCTCTTGAGCGGCAAGACCGTTGCGGTGATCGGTTACGGGAGCCAAGGGCATGCGCACGCACTTAACTTAAAGGACAGCGGCGTGAACGTCGTCGTCGGCCTGTATGAAGGCTCCAAATCCGCAGAAGCGGCCCGGGAAGCGGGGTTAACCGTGAAAGTGACGGCGGAGGCCGTTCGTGAAGCAGACGTCATCATGATACTTGTCAACGACGAAAAGCAGGCCGCCCTCTATAAGAACGATATCGCGCCCAACCTGAAATCGGGCGCTGCGCTCGCGTTCGCGCACGGTTTCAACATTCATTATGGTCAGGTCGTACCGCCCAAAGATGTGGACGTCATCATGATCGCCCCCAAGGGCCCCGGCCACACGGTGCGCAGCCAGTATAACGAAGGCAAAGGCGTCCCCTGTCTCATCGCCGTCCACCAGGACGCCACCGGCAAGGCGCGCGAAGTTGCGCTTGCCTACGCCATGGGTATCGGTGGCGCGCGCGGCGGCATCTTAGAAACCACGTTCCGCGAGGAGACCGAAACCGACCTCTTTGGCGAGCAGGCTGTGCTGTGCGGCGGCGTGACGGAACTCATCAAGGCGGGCTTCGATACGCTGGTGGAAGCCGGATATCAGCCTGAAAACGCCTATTTTGAGTGCCTGCATGAGATGAAGCTCATCATAGACCTCGTGGTAAAGGGCGGCCTTTCCTACATGCGCTATTCCATCAGCGATACCGCGGAGTATGGCGATTACCAGACCGGCAAGCGCATCATCACCGAAGAGACCCGCAAGGAAATGAAGAAAGTCCTCCACGAGATTCAGGATGGCACATTTGCCCGCAACTGGATTTTGGAAAACCAGGCGAATAGACCCCACTTCAACGCTGTCCGCCGTCAGGAGTCCAATCTGCTGATTGAAAAGACCGGTGCGGAACTGCGCAAGATGATGAGCTGGCAGAAAGCAGAGAAATATGAGAAGTGACGCGGTAAAAGATGGCGTAGCCCATGCGCCGCACCGTTCGCTGTTAAAAGCGACGGGGCTGAGCGATGCGCAAATCAGAAAGCCCATGATCGGTATCGTGAACTCGTTTAATGAGATCGTGCCGGGGCATATCCATTTGCAGCAGATCGCCCGCGCGGTAAAGGACGGCGTCCTTACTGCGGGTGGTACGCCTGTGGAGTTCAACACCATCGCCGTGTGCGACGGCATCGCCATGGGGCATGAGGGAATGAAGTATTCCCTTGCCTCCCGTGAGCTGATTGCGGATACGGTAGAGTGTATGGCCCGCGCGCACTGCTTTGACGCGTTGGTGTTCATACCCAACTGTGATAAAGTTGTACCCGGCATGCTGATGGCAGCAGCAAGGCTGAACCTCCCCTGCCTGTTCGTCTCTGGCGGGCCCATGCTCTCCCTTCCCGGGCGGGACGGCAAAGGTCTGGACCTCAACAGCGTGTTTGAGGCGGTCGGCGCGATTAATGCGGGGAAAATGGAGGAAGCGGAGCTCGCCTATTACGAAGACAACGCCTGCCCCGGCTGCGGCTCCTGCTCCGGCATGTTCACAGCGAACTCCATGAATTGTTTGTGTGAGGCCATCGGTATCGCACTCCCCGGCAACGGCACAATCCCCGCCGTGTTTGCGCAGCGGCTGCGTCTAGCGAAAGCCGCGGGCGAGCAGATCATGTACCTGCTTCAAGAAAACATCCGCGCGCTCGATATCCTCACCCCCGAAGCGTTTGATAACGCGCTGTGCGTGGATATGGCACTTGGCTGCTCCACCAACACGGTGCTGCACCTGCCCGCCATCGCGCATGAGGCGAAAGTGGAACTTTCTCTCCAACGCATTAACGAGATCAACGCGCGTGTCCCCAATCTCTGCAAACTGGCCCCGGCGGGCATCCACCACATGCAGGACCTGAATGATGCGGGCGGGGTATACGGCGTGATGAGCGAATTGCTGCGCGGCGGCCTAATCGACGGAACGCTCCTGACCGTTACCGGCAAAACCGTGCAGGAAAATCTCAAAAACGCAAAGGTGTATAACCGCAGCGTGATCCATTGCCTGGAGGAACCCTATTCCCCCACCGGAGGCCTCGTCATTCTGTTCGGATCCCTAGCCCCCAAAGGCTCGGTTGTCAAAAAGAGCGCAGTAGCGCCGGAAATGCTTGTTCACAAAGGACCGGCGCGCGTATTCAACTGTGAGGACGAAGCGATCGCCGCCATTATGGGCAACAAAATAGTCCCCGGCGACGTCGTTGTCATCCGCTACGAAGGCCCCTCCGGCGGCCCCGGCATGCGCGAAATGCTCTCCCCCACCTCCGCTATCGCGGGCATGGGGTTGGATAAGGAAGTCGCGCTCATCACGGACGGACGCTTCTCGGGCGCGACTCGCGGTGCCGCCATCGGCCATATCTCCCCGGAAGCTGCGCTGGGCGGACCTATCGCCTACGTGAAGGAAGGCGACATCGTTTCCATCGATATCCCGAACTATAAGCTCGATCTTCTGATATCGGAAGAAGAGTGGGAGCACCGTAAGGAAACCATGGACTATAAAAAAGAACAGAACGTCACCGGGTACATCAAGCGGTATGCGCGCTCCGTTTCCTCTGCGGAACGGGGAGCGATCGTAGAATAACCAAATTTTCAGAAAGGAGGATGCTTTATGGAACAGTCGATTCGCATATTCGACACGACGCTGCGCGACGGCGAACAGTCCCCAGGCTGCAGCATGGATTTACGTGAAAAATTGGAGGTTGCCAAGCAGCTTGAACGCCTGAAAGTGGATGCGATTGAAGCGGGCTTTGCCGTCTCCTCCCCGGGCGATTTTGAATCCGTCAGCCGTGTAGCCGCTACCGTAAAGGATTGCATGGTGGGCTCACTGTCCCGCGCGCTGACCAAGGATATCGACGCAGCGTATGAAGCGGTTCGCCACGCACAAGCCCCGTTCATCCATACGTTCCTGTCCACTTCCCCGGTACATATGCACTACAAGCTCAGAATGACGCCGGAACAGGTGCTTGCCCGTACGGCGGAAGCGGTAAAATACGCACACAGTAAGTGCCCGTATGTGGAATTTTCCGCTGAGGACGCAACGCGCAGTGAGCCTGAGTTTTTGAAGCGCATTGTGGAAGCTGCTATCGAAAACGGCGCGACCTATATTAACATTCCGGATACGGTTGGCTACACGGTGCCCGAACAGATGGCAGAGCTCATCCGCTACCTGAAGGAAAACGTCTATAACATTGACCGCGCGGTACTGTCCGTACACTGCCACAACGACCTCGGCATGGCGGTCGCCAACTCCATCGCTGCCATAGGCGCGGGCGCGGGACAGATCGAATGCACCATCAACGGTCTGGGCGAGCGCGC
>JAEZIE010000164.1 GCA_023416175.1 Bacillota bacterium | reverse complement strand
TTTCTGGTATAGGTTCCGACATCCTCCGCTTTGCTGTTAAGCTTCAGCTTGGTTTGCACGATACCGGTCATTTGGTTTTGAGCAAGCACGCTCATTTTTATAAAGGGAGGCATCAGGGTTGCGGACTCAAGCTGAAGCATAATCAGCAGCCAAATAGATACGGCGTCAGGCCAGGCGGAGATGGCTGTTCCCATTGCGGCTCCAAGGTAAATGGAACGAAGCAATACGCCCGGTATCAGCAGCACACAGGTAAAAACCCATAGCCCTGAAAGATAGAGTAACCCCGCGAACAGGATATTGGTAAACAGGGACATTGTGAAAAAAACAAGCCAGGGCACGCCGCCCTCGCGCAGAAGCAGCGGTAGGCCCATAAGCATAGCGGCAACCTGCTCCTTATCTGCCTCCTGTATAATCCGGATGCCGGCTGCGTTCCCCGCCACAAACAGGAACAGGAACACGCAAAGCGCGCCAAAGTTCTCCTTCACATAAGAAATCAGCTTTGCCCGCACCGCAAGAAACGTCATTTCCAAAGCCCACACCATCCTTCATGGAAAGATATATGCGGCTTGTACAGGGAATAGTCTTTGGAGACAGCCTGAGCACTTCGCCAACTGCCTACGTTGCTTGAAAGTGAGGAAAAAACATGATAAAATTGTCATTCGATAATGATCGGTGTAAAAATGCCGATAAAGAATGGAGCGGTACATGCGATGAGACTGGACAGTATGATGTTCGAGCAAGGGCTTACGCAAAGCCGTGAAAAAGCCCGCTCCCTCATTATGGCGGGAAAAGTCTCTGTGGATGGAAAACCGGCCCAAAAATCGGGCATGGAAGTCAAGGAAAACGCTGTGATTGCCATTGCGGAAGATCCAGTACCCTTCGTAAGCCGGGGCGGGCTCAAGCTAGAAAAGGCCGTTTCCATTTTTCAATTGGATTTAGATGGACTTGTTGCCGCGGATATCGGGGCTTCCACCGGGGGATTTACGGACTGTATGCTCCAGCATGGCGCACAAAAAGTTTATGCGCTGGACGTTGGATATGGACAGCTGGACTGGAAGCTGAGAAATGATCCGCGCGTTGTGGTGATGGAACGTACGAATGCGCGCAACATGCAGCCAAATTGGTTTAACCCGCCGCCTGCTTTTGCCAGCATTGACGTATCTTTTATCTCCCTGCGGCTCATATTGGAGCCTCTTTATGCCTGCCTGACGGATGAGGCATATGTCGTTGCCTTAATTAAACCGCAATTTGAGGCCGGGCGCGCGGAAGTCGGCAAGCATGGTGTGGTCCGCGACATTTCCGTTCACCGGGATGTATGTCTGCACGTGATCGAACAAGCGGCGGGTTTTGGATTTTCTCTATGCGGTCTTTCCTTTTCCCCTATCACCGGCCCCAAGGGAAATATCGAGTTCCTTGCTTTATTGAAGAAGGGTACTGTCCCAAGCGAACTGCCATTTTCTCTAAGAGAACTTGTCAATGATACGACAACGCTTGCCCACAATTCTCTCATTCATTGATATATGGAAATCCATCCCAAAATAAATTGAAAAAGGGCATATTCTACTTGAAATATACAGAGTTATGCGGCTATAATACAGGAAGAGACCGTGTCAAATAAAAGAGATTTGTGGAAGAATTGCGAGGTATCTGTGGAACACAAAATCGTATTTGTTACAAATACCGATAAAGCAAATGCCATATCGGTTCGTAACGAAGCGATGTGCATCGCACAGGAGCAAGGCTTTTCCTGTATAGAAATCGATCCGTTTGCGATAGAACCTCTTTCCGTTTTTGAGAATACGGATTTTATTGCCGCATTTGGCGGAGACGGTACCATATTGAATGCCGTTCCCATTGCGGTTGCGCATGATTTGCCCATTTTAGGCGTGAATCTTGGCCGTGTCGGGTTTTTGAGTGAGATTCAGCCGGACGAGTTTGGTGCAGCTCTTAAGAGCTACCGTGAAGGCTTGCTCACAATCGAGCGCCGCATGATGATTGCCTGCAGTGTAAACGGTACTAAGGTCTGCGATTGCCTCAACGATGTGGTGCTTTATAAGCCGGTTTTTTCCGGGGTGGCTCATATCGGTATGAGCATTGATGGTGAAGACGCGGGAACCGTATTCTGCGATGGCATGATTGTAAGTACGCCCACCGGATCCACCGCATATTCCATATCTGTAGGCGGTCCGATTATTGCGCCAGGTCTGGAAGCATGTATCCTTGTCCCCGTTTGCCCGCATTCCCTACTGGTAAGGCCTATTGTCACGGCACCTGAGGCTCAAATTGAGCTTCGCATGAAAAGCAACGGGATTCTGTATGCGGATGGACAAAGGATCATGGACGTGAACATGGACGATCAAATCCTTGTCACCAAGTCGAGTAATCAGGCAAAGTTTTTGCGTGTGGGAGCGCATAATTTATATAGCCTAATCAAACAAAAATTAAGTTGATCGTGCCGGAGGGGCTTTTTCGGTGCGGCTTTATGCGGGGGTATAGTAATGAAAGCAGCCAGACACGCAATGATCCTGGAATTGATCGATCAATACGATATTGAAACACAAGACGAGCTTGCTGAACATTTGAGGCGTCATAATTATGTCGTTACGCAGGCTACCGTTTCGCGCGACATCAAAGAGTTACGGCTAATAAAAGCGCTTTCCGAAAACGGTTCCTATAAATACGCAACGGTGGATAAGGCGGAAACCGGCCTGCAGGAGCGGTTCATCCGCATTTTCTCACAATCCGTGGTCAATATCACATCTGCCGGCAATTTGATTGTAATCAAAACCATCACGGGCAGCGCCAGCGCCGCCGCCGAAGCGGTTGACTCCATGAAGTGGAGCGAAATTGCAGGCACCATCGCCGGGGACAATACAATATTTATCGCCATCAAGGACAATAAAATTGTACCTGAAATGATTAAACGCTTCCAGACGATGCTCAAATAGCGCAACGGTTACTATGGACATGCAATTGAGGGGCACATGCTGCAAACCTTAAGCATCAAAAACATCGCTCTGATCGAACGATTGGAGCTTTCGTTTTCAACAGGCTTTCATGTGCTTACCGGCGAAACTGGTGCCGGTAAGTCCATTATTATTGACGCCGTAAATTTTGTGCTGGGCGAGCGGGCCAACCGCGACCTCATAAAGTCTGGCGCGGAGAAGGCGTTTGTGGAAGCTTCGTTTGATGTCAGCCGTTCGCCCGATGTGTTGGAAAGACTGGAGGAGCTCGGAGTAGAGCATCAGGCCGAAGACAATCTCATCATCAGCCGAGAACTCAACATCAGCGGCAAAAGCGTATGCCGGATAAACGGTACGCTCGTCAACCTATCTTCCCTCAAGACCGTAACTGATCTGCTTGTGGACATCCATGGGCAGCATGAACACCAATCGCTGCTTGACGTCTCTTCCCATCTTGGGTATTTGGACGCGTTTGATAAGAATGCCATCTCTCCCCTTTCGCAGCAGGTCGAAAAGATTTTTCTACAACACCAAAGTATTCTAAAAGAATTGCATGCGGGCTTCCCTTCCGAGCAGGAACGGCTGCGGCGCATGGATTTGCTGCGATATCAGATTCAGGAGATTTCGGATGCCAGGCTACAGCCGGGCGAAGAAGCGGAGCTTGATGCCCAACTCAAGCGCCTGAGTAACGCCCAGGCCATTATTTCCGCGCTTGAAAATAGTTATGTCCTGCTCTTTGGGGAAGAAGTCGGCGCGCTCAATGGAGCAACCGCCGCAATTCGGGAACTTTCAGGCATTGCAGGCTACCACGCCGATTATCAGGACGCCTGTAACCGTCTGCAGGACGCTTATTATGCGATGGAGGACATCGCATATTTCCTGCGCGATCTCAAGGCCAATTTTGAGTTTCAACCCGAGCTTCTCATTGAAGTGGAAGCTAGGCTTGGGCGCATCCATTCCTTGAAGCGCAAATATGGCGGCAGCATAGAAGAGATGCTCGCGTTTTTAAATAAGGCGCAGGAAGAATACGACGCCCTTGTGCAGAACGACGCGCGAAAAGAGAAGCTGGAACAGTCTTTATCTGTTTGCAAGACGCAGTATAAAGAAGCCGCATCGCTTTTGATGGAAGCAAGAAAATCCGCAGCATTCCGTTTTTCTGAACGTCTTATCGCGGAACTAAAGGCACTGGGCATGGAAAAAGCGCAATTTGAAGTTGCATTGGAACCCCTTGCAGAAGGGACGCTTTCAATGGATGGCCTTGCGCGTGCCGAATTCCTGCTTTCTACCAACGCTGGCGAACCTGTCAAACCTTTACAGCGCGTGGCTTCCGGCGGCGAACTTTCACGCATCATGCTTGCATTCAAAACCATACACATGGGCAGTATACCCACTGTGATTTTTGATGAAATTGATACCGGAATCAGCGGCCATATCGCAACCGCCGTCGGCCAAAAGATGCGCCAGATTTCCCGCGAGCATCAGATATTGTGCATCACGCACCTTCCCCAAATCGCCTCTATGGCAGATGTTCATTTTTTGGTTGAAAAGCTGGAAGAAGGCGGAAAGACGACTTCTATGGTGCGAGAATTGTCCCATGAAGAGCGTATTGCGGAAATCGCACGCATCATGGGGGCAAAGCAAACGGATATCCGCGCGATGGCACACGCAAAAGAACTCCTGGAACTCTCACACATATGACCTGACTGGTACGAATCCCTGAATTAAACAAATCAAATACCGTCTAAATGGGCATAGACATACGGCTCAATGTTCATCATAAAACTGATGCTCTTTTAGAGCGATTGATGAATATATGAGGTGTTTGATTTGAAAAAGGACTTTGCGCCGTTCCTTTCTAAGGCGTTCGGCATAGTACTTTGTGCAGCAATCTTAACGTTCAATTATATGGAACCGCTGTCCTCCCTGCGCAAGCTCTCGGAGGATATTCACGTGCAGGCAGGTACGTCCTATTCCCTGCCACTTGGCTCAAACGACATCTTCAGTGCATTTTCCGATGACGACACCATCGGCGTATCCAGCTATGAAGACGAAACGCTTGCCGAAGCAATCGGTTCCGGCGGACATACCTCCCACCTGACTATCCGTCTTCTGGGCGTCATTCCCGTAAAACAGATCAATATTCATGTACGCGATGAAATCATGCTTGTTCCCGGCGGCACCTCGATCGGGGTGACGCTACATACGCGCGGCGCTTTGGTGGTAGGCATCGCCTCCATTACGCTTTCGGACGGGCAGGAAGCAAGCCCGGCCGCTTCGGCAGGCATTCAGGCCGGAGACCTCATTGAAAAAGCAAACGGAATAGAAATCAAAGACGCTGCACATCTCAAGCAGATCTGCAATGAAAGCCAGGATAAGGTTACCCTTTCCATCATACGTGGCGGACAGAAAATGACCATGGATCTGAGGCCTGCACTCGACCCGGCTGAAGGCAAGTACCGCATGGGTATGTGGGTGCGTGATAGCACAGCGGGCGTTGGCACCCTATCCTTCTACGATCCTGCTTCCAAATGGTACGCTGCGCTTGGACATGCCATTACCGATGTGGATACAAGACAAAGCCTGACTGTGCGCGACGGAGAAATCGTGCAGTCCAATATCGTGGATATTGTACAGGGTGCACAGGGGGAACCGGGCGAAATTCGGGGTGAATTTGGCGAGGCCAGCCTGCCGCTTGGCACAATCGAAACCAATAGCCAATATGGCATATACGGGCGAATGTATAAGGATTATTTCAACGCGCTCTTCCCAGAAGGGCTGCCCATGGCGTATCCCGAGGAAGTCCAACTTGGCCCTGCCCAGCTTTTGACCACGCTCAATGACGAAGGCATCAAGGCGTATTCCTGCAACGTGATCAAGCTCAATCCCCAAGAAAGTCCTGCACCAAAGGGCATGGTTATCGAAATTACCGACCCGAAACTTATGCAAATGACCGGCGGTATTGTACAGGGCATGAGCGGCAGCCCGCTGATTCAAAACGGGAAACTGATTGGCGTTGTGACGCATGTTTTCATCAATGATCCTACAAAAGGATACTGTATGTATGCACAATGGATGCAACAGCAGATAGCATAACTGGTAATTTTTTGGTATCATAAAGTAGGTCGGAGGTGACGCACACTTGTTGAATCTACTCATAGCGGATAGAGACGTAGCCACCTGCGGAGAAATCGCACAATTCTGCCGCAATTATGAAACGATACATGTGCTTCCTTATGTGCACAGCGGCAAGGATATTTTGGGGACGCTTGCATCCCAAAAGGTGGATGTTCTGTTGATGGATATCGTGATGCCCGTACAGGACGGGCTGAGTGTCTTGAGCAACATTCAGTTAATGAAAAGCGAAACCCGTCCGGCCGTGTTCATATGCACCGCTTTTTTGGACAGCCGCCTTCTGCAGGACCTGCAGAGTCTCCATGTGGTATACTGTTTTGTAAAACCTATGGGACCGGAACATATCATACCGCGCATTATGCAGCTAATGCGCGCTACGGATACAAACCTTGGACAAATGACCCCCGTCCTTCCCGTAAAGCATGTCAACGATGAGTTGAACGCGGAGATCACCCGTCAGATACGCGCGGTTGGCATACCCGCGCATTTGAGAGGCTACCACTATTTGAGAAGCGCTATCCAGTATTCCGTGGAAGCGAAGGATCCTTCCTCCGTGGCTGTGACGAAGGATATTTACCCACACATCTCAAGGCAATATAATACACGCCCCCCGCTGGTGGAGCGTGCAATAAGAAATGCGATAGAGGTTGCCTGGGCAAGGGGTAATGCCCAGATATTAAACCAATACTTTGGCTACACCATCGACGATCTCAAGGGCAAACCGACAAACGCAGAGTTTATCGCCATGATCGCAGACAGGGTACGTATAGAAATTTCCATCTGACGTATCGGATCAGGACTTGCGCGTGAGCGTATAAGATACGAGTTCCCTGAAAAACCAGGCCTGTTCTCCCAGCGTACTGAGTGCCGTGAGGGCACCAGCCGCCGCTTCCTCCGCTTTTACCATTGCGCCATTCAGCCCATACACCGCAGGGAACGTCAGCTTCCCTGCTTTTTCGTCTTTACCAAGCGTCTTGCCCATATTGCCTTCATCGCCCGTGATATCCAGGATATCGTCCGTAATTTGGAACAGCAGGCCGTAGTGGATGCCAAACGCATTTAACTGTGCAAGCGTTTCTTCGCCTGCGCCTGCACAATACGCCCCTGCCTCCACTGATGCAAGGAGCATGGCAGCGGTTTTTCCTTGGTGGACGCATAGAAGCTCGTCTTCTTCCACCCTGCCCTTGCCTTCGTACTGAAGATCAAGGCATTGCCCTGCCACCATGCCGCGAACGCCCGCACCCCTTGCAACCGCCTGAGCCGCAAGCGCGAACCGATGTTCCGGTCGCTTTACAAGTTCTTTGAGCATCAACTCGAACGCATAGGAAAGCAATGCGTCCCCGGCAAGAACCGCCTGTCCTTCGCCGAATACCTTATGGTTGGTCAACTTGCCGCGGCGGTAATCGTCGTTGTCCATGGCAGGAAGGTCGTCATGGATCAGGGAATATGTATGGATCATTTCGAGCGCGCACGCAAACGGCATAGCGTCCTCCAAAGAGCCGTTGAGCATTTCGCATGCGGCTAAAGCCATGGCGGGGCGCAGTCGTTTTCCACCCGCAAACACGCTGTAGGACATACCTTCAAGAAGCTGTTTCGGGATGTCCGCCGCCGTCAGGTACACAGAAAGCGCCTCATCCACAAGCGATGCATACTGCTTCTGCTTTTCCAAAAAACTCATTCCTGGTCCTCCGGGCGGTTGAGTGTGGTCAGTCGCCCTTCATAGGCTTCCAGTAGCTCCATGCAGCGTTTGCCAAGAGCCGCCCCGCGCTCATACAGGGAGACCATCTCCTCGAGCGGGCTGTTCCCGCTTTCAAGCTTTTGTACGATCGTCTCAAGTTCCTCCATCAGCGCTTCAAACGGCGCATCCTGCGGTATCATTTGCTCATTAAGCATGCTACTCTCCTTTTTTCAGCAGGTTCGCTGCTGTAACCCGGTCGATGCGCGCCTGTGCCGCACCGTCATTCATATGCAACACCACCGGCATACCGGTATTCATGTTGGAGGTATTGTGCAAGATACGTCCTCCCTCGTCGGTTATGATGGCATAGCCGCGATCTAAAACCGCGTCTGGGGATAATGCGCGCAGACGGTGCAGCAGCCCGTCCACCTTTGTTCTGTGCTGTAACAGCGCGCTTGCACCGGTATCCTCCAATTTTTTCGCGGCATGCTCCAGACGCTTCCGCTCGAGAGCAGCGCGGTGCGACGAGGCCGAAAACCCCCGAGCGCGCATCAGAAGCCCGATACGCTCACGCTTAACGGAAAGGCTGCGAAACGACGCCCGATACAGCCGCTCCGAAGATAGCTCGTCCACCCGCTGCAAAAGCCCGTCATAGGCGGGTACGGCAAGCTCTGCCGCCGCCGAAGGCGTAGGCGCGCGAAGATCGGCTGTAAAATCGCAAAGCGTGATATCCGTTTCATGGCCCACCGCGGAAATAACGGGTATGCGGCTTTCAAATACCGCCTTGACAACTTCCGGTTCATTGAAAGCCCAAAGGTCCTCCATGCTGCCGCCGCCGCGCCCCACAATCAGTACGCTGACGCCGCCATACGCGTTCATGGCGCGAATACCCGCCGCAACATCCGCAGCAGCGCCCGTCCCCTGTACCAGCACCGGACAGACCACTATGTCCATATTGGGAAACCTGCGGCGTATAATTTGCAGAATGTCCTGCAGCGCCGCTCCCGTCCCTGAGGTGACAACGCCAACTTTCTTGGGCAGGAATGGAATAAGCCGTTTTCTTGCAGGGTCAAAGTAGCCCATAGCCTCCAGCTTGGTCTTTAGCAGCAAGAAGCGCTGGTAGAGCTCTCCCTCCCCGTCCTTCTGCATGGCCTGCGCGTAGAGCTGGAACTGGCCATCCTTCGTATACAGCGAAGCATAGCCATCCACAATGACCTTCATACCATCCTGGGGCTGGAAGCGTACCGACATGGCCGCAGAGCGGAACATGACGCACCGAAGGACTGCGCTTTCATCCTTTAATTGAAAATACATGTGGCCCGAGGTATGGAGTTTGAAGCCGGAAATCTCCCCCTGCACCCGTAGCGTTCGCAAAACCGGGTCGCCATTTAGAAGATTGCCGACATATTCGTTGAGCTGTGTTACCGTCAAAATCCGTTGCGCCATCTATAGACCGGCCTGCCGTTCAGCCGCCTCCACGGTGTTCTGCATCAGCATGGCTATGGTCATTGGCCCAACGCCGCCGGGTACGGGGGTCAAATACCCCGCTACCTCCACCGCTTCGTCGAACGCTACATCCCCGCACAGCTTGCCATCTACACGGCTGGTACCAACGTCGATCACAACAGCACCGGGTTTTATCATATTGCCTGTAATCATACCGGGCTTGCCGATTGCGCATACCAGGATATCCGCCCCTCTTGTAAATGCTGCAAGATCTTTTGTCCGGGAATGGCAGATGGTAACGGTCGCGTCATGATGCATCAGGAGTATGGCTGCAGGCTTACCAACGATGTCGCTGCGGCCAATTACCACCGCATGCTTGCCATTCATCTGAGTTCCGGTGCTTTTGATGAGGTCGATCACACCGTTGGGCGTACAGGGCACCATGCAGGGCTCTTTCGCCAAAAGTCTGCCTGCATTGACGGGATGAAGCCCGTCCACGTCCTTTTCAGGTAAAATCGCCAACGCAACGGCGGAAGGATCAATCTGCCGGGGCAGCGGAAGCTGGACAAGTATGCCGTGTATCAGAGGGTCCGCGTTGAGTGCTGTAATCCGTTCCAGAAGCTCGTGCTGTGTTGTTTCCTCCGGCAGGCGGTATACGACGCCATGCATGCCAAGGGAAGACGCCATGCGCTCCTTGCTCGCCACATAGCTTTCTGAGGCGGGATCGTTCCCCACCAAGACAACGCACAGGCCCGGCGTCACACCCGCCTGTTTCAATCGTTCGATACGCGGTAAAAGCGCCTCCCGCTTTGCCGCGGCAACCGCTTTTCCGTCGATCAGCTGTGCTTTTGCCATAAGTTCTACCTCCTTTACCGATCCGTCCCTGTATCAATGATTGGAATCATATCTTTTGCAAGCAACGCTACGCCTTCGGGTTACCCAAGCCCCACTTCCCCCAAATGAACACGAAGCATCGTCCTTTCATTACAGACGATGCCCGAATGCCCTAATCAAGCGATGGAAGTGGTATAATAGCTTTTATCAAGCCCCAGATAAAGCGCTTTGTCCCGGCTCGCCTGTGCCTCTCTTTACACGTGTTCGAGTTGCTTGGAAAGTGTTCCCAAAATGCCGTTGATGTAAGCCGGGGATTTGTCCCCCGCAAAGCGTTTGGCAAGCTCTACCGCCTCGTTGATGGAAACACTGTGCGGGATATCTTTCCGGTGCAGCATTTCATAAAGCGCGATGCGCAAAATACAAAGATCCACCTTGGGCATGCGGCCGACTGTCCAGCCTATGGCGTTGCCGCCGATGAGCGCATCGATTTCTCCAGCGCTCTCTTCAATACCGGCAACAAGGTTGTCCGCAAACTCAATGTCTTCTTGTAGAGGCTCGTCCACAATACCGGTCTGCTCCAGAATGCAGCGGTAATCGTTCTCTCCCCCAAGCATTCGTGCAAACATCAGCTTCATTGCGACTTCTCGCGCGATCTTTCTGCTCATACGCAGGTATAATCCTCCCCGGTCTCGCTTTTTATCTCCTGGGCAAAATGCGATCCAGAAAGGTCTTAACCATTTCCCATCCGCCTTTGTCCATCAGGCTCCCTATCACAAAGCACAAGCCCACCACCACGATCAACAGAAGCGTCCGCCAGAAGTTGATCGTAAGGATCAGAATGCCGATTAATAGGCCCAGTGCAACGAGCCATATCGTCCATTTATGCTCGGTATAAAACACAAGCAATCTTTCTTTCCACCCAGGCATGCTGCCACCTCATTCCACCGCGCTATTCCACGCGGCTCTTGGGGTTACTGGAGGTATCTTCAACCAATATGCCGATTTCCCGCACATTGATGCCAGAGTTCTTTTCCACGTAGTCCTTGAGCGTCTTTTGAAGCTCCGCAGAAAGCGTGGGGATATCCGTATCCGGCATGAGCGCAAGGCGTACGGTTAGCGTGATACCGCCTTCACGTACGGAGCGCACGCTGCTTACCACATTGCGAATGCGGTTGTTGGCCCGGCAGTGCTTCTGCACCATGCTGTCGATGGCGGAAAGCGTGATGAACGTTGCCCCAAGCTCCGTAGCCTGTACCAGTGTGGAGGTGGGCTGCACCTCTTTTTTGCTGCTTCCTGCAAACATCAACCGAACGGTGATGATGAATAGTACCAGGCCCGAGCAAGCGAGTATAATAGCATTGTTGGTGCCCATATACAGCACGTCCAAAAATGCTTTGAGATTGTCCACCGGAATGATACGCGCAGCAAGCGCAATGAGCAGCAGCGAAAGAACGAGCGTTACGATCAGCAGCAGCGCCAATAGAATCCGATCAAAGAGCTTTGCCTTCATATGTATATCTCCTGCTAAATAGCCGTCAGCTTTCGTACTTTAAGTATCACGAACCAAACGGGTCTTACGGGACCGTCCAGAACGCATTGGAGCGGTCAGGACAGCCCCGGGCCTATCATGAAAAATAAACTTCTATCTGACGCGGGGCGGTTCAACCGGCTTAGGTTCCTTTTCCGGCTTTTCCTTCTTGGGCTTCTCTTCGCGCACAACTTCTTCGGTTTCGAAACTGACCGCCTGCACGTACACGTTCGCTTCCACCACGCGGAGGCCTGTCATGGTCTCCACGGCGCCGCGGATAGACTGCTGGATATTGGCGCATACATCTTGAATGCGATATCCGTATTTGATAATAACGCTTACGTCAATAGCCGTTTCTTCCGTTCCGACTTCGACCTTGACGCCCTTTGTCAGATTCTTGCGGCCCAACATTTCGGTAATGCCTTCTACCATGCCACCGCTCATGCCCGCAACGCCAGCTACGTCCGCAGCGGCCAGCGCCGCAATTGTTGCGATTACATCCGATGCAAATACAATTTTACCGCCTTCGCCGCCTTTGATTACGGGAATGATCTCGTTGCTGTTGTCCATAGAGCTCCTCCTCTTCCATTGCATCTCCGGCACCGTTTATGCGCATCCGGTCTTTCTATTATAGCAGATGCAATTGTTAATGCAAACAAGGGGTTCCATAAAATTGGTGGAGATGCCGTGTCCTTCCGTATTTTAGCCTGCGGAAGGATGTATTTTCACATGCTGCGCGTCCATCTCCGTCTCGCTGTACACAATATCGAGTATCTGGGCAGCCTGCTTGGCGTCTATTTGACCCGCCTTTACGACAACATCGACGCTGTCTTCCCTGACCATCGCCGCCACATCCGCAAAGCCTTTGGCCATAATGAGGCTTTCAATGTTGCGTTCCTTCTCCATGCTGTCCACAATGGCAAGCTTTTGCTGCTGCGCGTCGGCAAGCGTTTCCGCATCCGTATCCTCATTTAGAATGATCGCATCCAAGTATGCCACTTCTTCTTCACGGTCGCTCTCCCGGTTCGCGCGGAAAACCTCATAATAATTCTCCGCATCCTCTGCTCCCGTGATTTTCACCTGGTCCGCTGCGCCTGGCGCGTTCACCTTTTGTGCGTCATCTCCTGCGGCGTTCAGCCTGATGTTTACAAATACCGCCACGACAAGCAGGACAACCAAGCCAATGAGTACCCCATATTTCTTTTTCATGCCGCTTCCCCTTTCCATATGCTTATTCTTTTTTTGATTGTTTGTTTGAAGGCACAGTCCCACCATTCTCGAGCGCAAACACCTCTATGCTAGCCGAGGGAACATTGAGTACGGTCTGCACCGCCCGCTGCAGATCCATGCGCACTGCAATATTGTCCGCCCCTTCCGCCACAACGATCACACCACGAACGGCGGGCTGCTTTTCTTTGATAACGATAGGCTCCGTACCATTGCTGCCCGAGACAGTGGCGGGCTTTTGAGATTCCGTTTTCTGCTCCACCGAGCTTTCCTTTTCATTGTCCGATGATTCGGAACGGTTGGTGTTGGTATCCGTATTCATAGCGGTCACGATTTCAGGCCCTGTTTCATAGGTGATCATCACTTCCACGCGGCCCGCGCCACGGATGCTTGACAATACCGCCTCCAACCGCTCCTCCACCTCCAGTTCGGATTGGGCAGAATATTGCATGTTTTGCGCAGTTTCGGCGGAAGAGGGCGTATTCTTTTCCTTCGGAAACAGCGTTGAAACATACAACAGCACAATCAGCAGCGCAAGACCGACGTACGCCGCCATTTCAAGCTTTTTATTTGTTTTGAGTACAGCGGCAATGCGTGCAATGATGCCATTCTCCGCTTTTGGCTTTTTCTTAGTATCCAACGCTGTTCCTCCTCTTCCCTACGGGTCCGCCATTTTTTGTGAGACTGGTGATTATCGCCATAGCGTTTATTCCGCTTGTTCCAGGCTTTTCTCATAATACTTACGCAGAAGTTCCTCATAAGAAGGTCCGGGTACTGCCGTGCTTTGTGGCATTTCTTCCATCTGAAATAGCTCATTGGAAGGAGATGACGTCACAAGCCTTGTAATGGGCGCTGCGATGGATAATAAGAATACAAGCCCTACCGTAAACAGAACGGTCTTTTTGAGCTTCCCCTGCGGAATAAGCACCTCAAGCAATGTAGTGACCACCGCCATACCGGCAATGAGCAACGTGATTTGGTAGAGGATAGTCTGCATGTTTCCCTCCTAGCCGATTGCGGCGTTGCCCGCTCCCATAATGAGCCCCACCGTAATCATGAACATGACGCTTAAGGAAGCCGCGGCCGCAAACAAATAGGTGAGCACATCCCCAAGAGACGCAAGCATTTTGGGAACGCGCGGGTCCGCGATCGGTTCGCAGACCGCCGCAGCCAGCCGGAAGGAAAGCATGCCCACCACGATGCGCGTAAGCGGCACTATTACAATACCAAAAGCGATCAATATGGCCGTGACCCCCACCGCGTTCTTAACCAGCACCGCGCAGCCCAACACCGTATCCACCGTGCCCGAGACCATGCCGCCCACAATGGGCACCATTTTATCGAGCGCAAATTTGGCGGTGCGTATGGATACCCCGTCGAAGGATGCCGCGGTTAATCCCTGCAGTGACGTTACGCCGAAATACAGCGTAGAAATCAGGCCGATCATCCATTTTGCCACGGTCTTGCTCAGGTTAAACAACTGCCCAAGCTGCACCTTGCCAGTAATGTTGTTGAGCATACCCAGCACCCCACCCGTGAGGACGACGGGGAGCACCACATTTTGTAACGCCACAGAGACGCCGCTGCAGAGCATGGTCATGGCCGGTTGGAATATACCAGCCGAGGCAATTCCGCCCGCAGCCGTCAGCAACGTAAGCAGCGCCGGAAACGCAAGCTCCACAAAAGTGGATGTGCGCTCTATGGTATCGCGCGCGACATCCGCAAGGGAAAGAAACGATACCATCGCCACGCCAATCGCAAAGCACTGGCAAACAAATGCCGCAACCTCATTCACCCCGCTCATGCCTGCCTCGCTCATCGCGCGCAAAAACCCGCTCAATATGGCGATCGCAAGGAGGCTTATGATCATGGGCAGCACATCGGGGAGCATGGCTTTGAGTAAATGCGTCAACGTATCCTGCACGGTTGCGCCCAAATACTCCCCTTCCCCCAAAGCGTAGCCACTGATGAGGGTATACAGATCCTTCCCGCCCCAAAGCGCCTTGATGTCCTCCGGCAAGGCCGAATAGGTTTCATTCCAACCGCCGATCTCAGCACTGTCGATGGCGCTTTGTACGCCATCCACGATTTCCTGCGTGGGCTGCGCCAGAGCCTGTACGGGAAAGAACAACAGCATCAATATGATTACGGCCAATATGGCCCCGCGCTTTTTCATGTGCCACCAGCCGGAATTAAGGATGCCACCATATCCAGCAGCGAAAGCGCCGCCGGGAGCGCCGCGGCAAGTATCATGACGCGCCCTCCCAGCTCCACTTTGGAGGCGAGTGCCGATTCTCCCGCATCCTTGCAGATCTCCCCCGCAAACTGTGCAATGTACGCGATACCGATGATCTTGATCAACAGACCGATGTACGCGGTATCTATGCCGTACCGCTCGGTTATCGCCATGATACTTTCCAATATGCCGCTCGTTTGCAGCACAATATAAATGAGGAGCATCAGCCCCGACACAATGCCGACCTGCATTGCCATTTCCGGCCGGTATGCGCGTATCAATACAATGACGGATGCCGCAATCAGCGCGAATATGGCGATATTGAATATTGCCATATGTCCCTCCTTCGTAAAGACTAGTAAAGCTGGAATACCTGCCGTACGCTTTCAAACAGATTGCCAATCATATCCAGCATCATCAACAAGCCGATGATCAAACCGACAATCGCCGCGATCGTGGCCATTTCATCCCGCCCGCTCTGTTTTAAAAGCTGAGCAATCACCGCAACCAAAATACCTACGCCTGCGATTTTAAACAGTATATCGATACTCATCGTATTCCCCTCTTCCGCTACCACAGTAAAATCGCAACGGCGATCCCACTCAATATGCCCACCGATCGGTACATACGTCCTTTGCTTAGGTAAATACTTTCCGCCTCCTTGAGTACCGCTCCCAGGCGCTGCTGCGCGAGCGTCGCGTTTTTGGACTGGGTTTCACGGTCGCTACCGCCCAAGGTTTGTGCGTATTCCTCCAATATGGAAAGCTCCCCTTCTTTTAGCGATGCAAACCCAGCATCCTTTGCGCGGGCATCTTCCATCGCCCGCTTCCAGGCTGTAGGCACATCTTCATCGGTCTTAAGGTAGCTTGCAAAAGCATCAAAAAACACCGCAGTTTCTTCCGTCTTTGCCTTACGCGCAAGCGTTCGAAGCGGCTGCGCAGTGTACTCCATCCACATGGAAAGCCGATGTAGCGCATCCGCCAGCAAGCGCAACGTATCCTTTCTCAGGCGCAGGGCGGAGGAGGCACGGATGCCGATAAAGGCACAGCCCGCAAACACGCTCAGCATGGCGATTGCATGGAGCATACCTTTCCCCTCCCCTGTAACGGCAGTGCTTTTAGCGTGCCGTCCCATATTCCCGTTACGCAGCCAACGCGCCCCTCTTCCCGCCCTAAAAGCACCACGCGTTCAAACACGCCGCTTTCGATTAGCTCCATCAGCGCCCGCCGCTTGGATAAGGAAGCGATATCCCTGACATGGGCGCTCGCTATGGTGACTACCCCGCAATAGGCCGCCTCCTGTACGGCGTCCGCTTCCGCCTTGGTTCCCAATTCATCCGTTACGATGACCTCCGGGGAAAGCACCCGAACAGCAAGACGTATCCCTTCCGACTTTGGAAATCCGGAGAGCACATCCGTCCTGGGTCCCAAGGCAAGTTGCGCCAGCCCGCGTACCGCGCCCGCAAGCTCCATTCGTTCATCTACAACACAGACGCGCTGCGGGATAGCGCCATTGAGACCTGCGGAAAGTTGGCGGACAATATCGCGCAATAGCGTCGTTTTTCCGCAGCCCGGTGGTGAAATAATGAGTGTAGCGTACGGCGTTCCGTCCCGCCGCAGCAAAAGCGGTATCACCCCATCCGCAGCGCCCTGACAGGCGCGAGCAATTCGGATATTGAGCGAAGTGATGTCAGTCTGCGCGACCGTCTGCCCCTGCTTTAATACCGCTTTTCCGCATAACCCCATGCGGTAGCCGCCGGGCAGTGTAATAAAGCCATTTTTGAGTTCCTCTTCCCAGGCATATATGGAATGCTCGCAGGCGCGTTCGAGTATGGCGGCGCAATCCGAAACGCCGGGCACGGCCTGCAGCAAACGCTCATAGCCGCTGCAGCAAAGCTGGAGCGGTTGCCCGGCGCGAATGCGGATTTCCTCAATCGGCAGCGTATCGTCGACTTTTTGCAGCTCCTGCTGCAGCCTTGTGGGAAAGAGAGGCAATAGTGAAGCCTTCCAGTTTTCCTTAATGTATCTTGCTTTGTTTTCCATTTGCAGCATGTCCCCCTTTGGTCAAAGTGTATGTATGCGCATACCGTTTCAGAATGGTTTTTTCTCACCACCAGACGACAGCCATATATAAGGGCGTTTACATGTTTTCCTTGTTTTTGTCGAAAAGATCAGGTACACTTTATAAGGAAAGCAAATCTTAACAATGCCGTATGTGCTTTTCATTTTTGTCGTTTGGAGAGGCATAAATGTCTAATATTTTTGATACGCGTGATCACCTTTCGCTTAGCACAAAGGTATTCAAATATATTCGTGACGGCATCATTGAGGGCCGTTACCAGTCTGGGGATTACTTGGTGGAAACAAAGCTCGCCGAAGAGCTCGGCGTAAGCCGTACCCCCATACGGGAAGCGCTCAAGCAGCTTGAACTCGAAGATCTCGCAGAAGCCATCCCCAACCGGGGCGTCATTGTAAAGGGTATTTCTCAGGAGGATATCAACGATATTTATACCATACGGCTCCAATTAGAGGGCTTAGCGGCGTTTTGGGCGGCACAGCGCATCCGCCAGCAGCAATTGGACCAGCTTGGGGAGCTCGTAGAGCTGATGGAGCTCTACACCCGCCGCAACGATTCGGTAAACCTTGCGCGCCTTGAATCCGAGTTCCATGAGATTATATTCAGCGCAAGCAATTCCCGTACGCTTCGGCACATACTCGTTTCCCTGCACCAGAACGCACAGCACGCGAGAAAAAGCTCTTTGATGTCCCCGGGGCGCACGCCAAAATCCCTTGATGAGCATAAGGAGATCTACGCGGCGCTTTGCGAGCGCGATGCGGAGCGCGCAAAGCTCTGTATGGAACAGCACATTCTTACCGCCGCGCATTCCTACACGGCAGGAGAATGAGGAATTTGCGGGCGATGCCCGCATTTTCATTTTTGGGGAAAGTAGCTACAGATTCAGGAAAGGACGGTGCTATGATGGTAAACAACATTGAGGTAACCGGCGAGCAGCACCCAAGCGGCGGACCGGGGGAGTTTCACTTAGGCCGTTCGGAGGAATTATTGGCACAGCTTATAAAGAGCCACCAAGGCGCCGTTCAGCTGATCTATCTGGATCCGCCATTTGGCACCGGGGACCTTTTTCGTATGCAGATCGGGCGCGCAAACATAGAGCGGCCGGCCTATTCGGATGTGCTGACCGGGGAAAAGTATCTTCAATTCATGAAACCCATCCTCACAGGATGCAGGGACCTTTTAAACGCAACGGGCTCCCTCTACTTGCATGTGGATTACCGTATGGCGGCCCCGCTGAAATTGATGCTGGATGAGATATTTGGCGAAAAGAACTTCATGAACGAGATCATCTGGATGTATCGCTCCGGCGGGCGCAGCACCCGCCACTTTTCCCGTAAGCACGATACCATCTTATTTTACCGCAAATCACGCAACAGCTATTTTAATATAGAGGAGGCGGGTATCCCCCGCGGACCGGAACGGCGCAACCATATGAAGCGCAGTATTGACGAAAAAGGGCGTGTCACTTATTCCATCCGCTCAGGCGGCAAACTGTACCAATACCATGAGGATACGCTTGTGTACCCGAGCGACGTCTGGACGGATATTGAGCACCTGCACCAGCGCGACCCGGAACGCAACGGCTACGCGACTCAAAAGCCGGAAGCGCTCTTAAAACGCATACTCGCCGTTTCCTCCCGGCCGGGTGATATGGTGGCCGATCTGTTTTCCGGCAGCGGTACCACGGCGGCAGTGGCAGCCCAGATGCACCGCAGGTTTCTTGTGTGCGATAGCTCGCCCTTTGCCCTGTACGCACTGCGCAAACGGCTGACTTCGCTTTATAACCCGGTCAATCTGCTGGAACCAGCGCAGCCTTTGGACGTCTTCTTCCCTGCATCCGCTCCGCAGGCCACCGTTGCCGCATCCTGTACGGCACGCGAGGATGGTCTTATATGCATGGTAGATGAATATGAGGAGACTAACTCATCCCCGCTCGTGTATTGTGCGCTTGGTCAAGTGATAAACGGCATATTTCACCCCGCCGCTTCCACCTATACGCCTACGCTTCCGCTCACGCTGTCCATGCACGGAGGCTTTGGTTTGCCCGTGCTGCAAACGGTGGACGCGGAAGGTCGGCAGGGATTTTGGTCGCTGGATATATAGCTATAAAAAGTATTACGCCTAATAAATAAAAAAAGAGCCTATCGGCTCTCCTAGAAAAAAAAAGCTGCGCAGGCAAATGCCCGTGCAGCTTTATTCCATCTGTCTATTCCAGAAAATCCTTCAGCTTTTTGCTGCGGCTGGGGTGCCGGAGTTTTCTTAATGCCTTTGCTTCAATCTGGCGGATGCGTTCCCTGGTCACAGCGAACTCGCGGCCGACTTCCTCAAGCGTCCTTGCCTTGCCGTCGTCCAGCCCAAAGCGGAGGCGCAGTACCTTTTCTTCGCGGGTGGTGAGCGTATCCAATACGTCCATCAGCTGCTCTTTTAATAGAGTGCCTGCGACCACTTCTGCAGGTGCCGGCGCGTCGTCATCCGGGATAAAGTCTCCCAGATGGCTGTCCTCTTCCTCGCCGATAGGGGTTTCTAGTGATACCGGCTCCTGCGCAATTTTGATGATCTCGCGTACCTTTTCCTCCGTAATACCCATTTCCTTTGCAATCTCATCGGGCCTTGGGTCGCGTCCGTATTCCTGCAGCAGCTGGCGGTTGACGCGGATAAGCTTGTTGATTGTTTCCACCATGTGGACGGGGATACGGATGGTACGTGCCTGGTCGGCAATGGCCCTTGTGATCGCCTGCCTGATCCACCAGGTGGCGTAGGTGGAGAATTTATAGCCCTTGCGATAATCAAATTTCTCCACGGCTTTGATTAAGCCAAGGTTGCCTTCTTGAATGAGGTCTAGAAACAGCATGCCGCGCCCGACATACCGTTTTGCAATGGAAACCACCAGTCTCAGGTTCGCCTCCGCAAGCTGCTGCTTCGCGTCCTGATCTCCCTCTGCCATGCGCTGGGCGATTTCGACTTCCTCCGCGGCGGTCAAAAGCGGAACCTTGCCAATTTCCTTGAGGTACATGCGTACCGGGTCGTCAATGTTGAGGCCCTCGGATACCGCAAGCTCGGTTTCGATGGATGCGATCTCCTCATTGATATCCGCAGGAAGCTCCACATCCTCCACGACGTCGATGTTGAGCGCCTCGATCCGGTCATAAACTCCTTCGACCTGTTCCTGATCCATTTCCTGCTCTTCCAGCGCGTCCATGATTTCCTTGTACGTCAGGACGCCCTTGGATTTGCCCTTTTCCAACAGATCGTTGATTTTTTTCATGCGGGGTTCTTTGTTTTCCAAAGAATGTCCCCTCCTTCTTCCCTTATTCTATTGCTGCACGCGCAGTTTTCTGCGCATGTGATCCAGCTCCGCAATCCGTCTAGTGAGCGCGAGCTTTTCTTCAAGCGATATGGCCTCGCCTGTGGATTTCGCCCGCAGTTCCTTGATCTCTTCTTCCGCATCCAAAAGCCGGATGCGGAGTATGCTGTCGTTTGCCAGTTTTTCCGGGTCCGCCATAGCGGCTTCCATCTCCAGCGCACCAGAAACCTGTTGCGCTTCCTCAGACGTAAATGCACTCAGCATCAACGCGATATCTGTCTTGCTTCCTTCCGCGTGGGCCGCAAGCAACTCTTGTGCCACCAAGCGGTAAACCTCGTTGGTAAATACTTCGTTCTCCGGCAGCCCGCAGGATTGGACGGCCGCAACCGCAGGCTCCCCTTGAAGCATGGCCCGCAAAAGAGAGAGTTCTGCCAACTGCCTTGGCGAATTCTCCACGCGGCTTCTCGCCCTGTTCTGCGTACGCAAGCGCCCGGGTTCGTGGTTTTTTTCCAATGTGGAGCGTTCACCTTGTGCGCGAAGCGCTTCCACCGTAAACCCCGTATTGCGCGCGAGCGTCGCATAGTAACGTTCGCGCTCCACCGGCTCAAGCGATGCGATAAAGCGGCAGCCCGCAAGCGCGTATTCCTCTCTGCCGTCCTCGGTAGAAAGATCATACCCTGCGGCCATGCGCAAAAGCTTAAACGCATTGAGCGTAAGCGCTTCATCGCGCAGCTTGTCAAACGCCTCTTTGCCGTACTTGCGCGCAAAATCATCCGGATCAAGCCCTTCGGGCATGGTGATGACCCGCACCTTGAGCCCTTCCGCCACCAGGATGTCAAGGCCGCGCAATGTAGCGTTCTGGCCTGCAGAGTCCCCATCATAAGCGATATAGATGGTGGGGGCGTACCGCGCCATAAGCCGCGCCTGCTGCTGGGTAAGCGAGGTGCCAAGCGACGCCACCGCATTGGTCACTCCTGCGGCATAGAGGCTGATCACATCCATGTAGCCCTCAACCAGTACAATATCGGCAATCTTTGCACCCTTTAACAAATTGAGCGCGTAAAGGTTATGCCGCTTGCTGTAGATAGGCGTATCGCCCGTATTAATGTACTTTGGGGTATCATTCCCCATTGTACGCGCTCCAAACCCTAAAACACGCGCGTTTGTGCCTATGATGGGAAATGTTACCCTGTTGCGGTAAGCGTCATACACGCGGCCTGTTTTGGCGTTTTTTACAAGCAATCCCGCTTCAATGAGCTCCGCTTCCGCAAAGCCCTCTGAAAGAAGGTGCTTCATCAGTCGGTCCCAGGAATCCGGCGCATACCCTAAGCCAAAACGGGTGACGATCGCTGCGTCCAAACCCCTTTGTGCAAGATATGCACGTGCATAGGCTCCTTCTTCCGCCAAAAGGCATTTGTGAAAAAATTCCGCAGCAACTTTAGCGGCGGCGTAGAGCCGCTCCCTCTTTGCACGCTCTTGTCTCAGAGCCTCATCGTCCGTTTCCTGCGGAAGCTCCATATTGGCGCGCTGCGCAAGGAATGCAATAGCTTCCGCGTAAGGAAGCCGTTCCATTTCCATGGCAAACTGCACAATGCCGCCCCCGGCGCCGCAGCCAAAGCAATAGTAAAGCTGCTTGTCCGGCGAAACGGAAAAAGAAGGCGTCTTTTCGTTGTGGAACGGACAAAGCCCCCACAGTTTTTTTCCTTTGGCGCGCAGCGTGACATAGGAGGAAACAAGGGAAACAATATCGTTCTTGGACAGTAACGTTTCCATCCACGCTTCGTTAAACCGCGCCATTTTTCCCCCTTCCTTTCTGTGTAACGAGCATCCATTCCGGGCAACGCCCTAATATATTCGGTACATTTGTACGTATTCCTGCCAAGAAAATAAAAATAAATGTTAATTCCATTCTTCCGGCACAAACAGGCGCTTGTATACGTTGATGGCATATCGGTCCGTCATGCAGGCAATCCAGTCCGCTACGACGCGCTCGTTGCCATCCACCTCTGCATTTAATAAAAACTCCGCCGGCAACTGCTCCATATGCTCCATATAGTATGCAAACAGCGAGCGCACCACATGCTTGGCCTTGCTTTCCTCCCGCTTTGCAGAGAGGTTGAGATACACATGCGAAAACATGAAATCACGCAATTGCTCAAACGCCTGCTCCATTTCCGCAGACATGCGCACCTGCGGCTGCATAAAGCTTTGCTCCACCACATCTACGATCATGGAGTTAATGCGCGCGCCATGAGTCGCCCCTGCGACACGGACGCAATCTATTGGCAGCTCATCCAATGAAATCACATGGGCACGAACGGCGTCGTCAATATCGTGGTTGATGTATGCAATGCGGTCGGAAATGCTTACAACCTTGCCTTCGAGTGTTGCTGGCGTCCCGGATTTTTTATGGTGAAGGATTCCGTCCCTTACTTCGTACGTCAGGTTCAGCCCCACGCCGTTTTCCAACTTCTCCACCACCCGCAGGCTCTGCATGTTGTGCTCAAACCCACCGGGGACGAGTTCATTTAATACCTCTTCCCCCGCATGCCCGAACGGTGTATGCCCTAGGTCGTGCCCCATCGCGATTGCTTCCGTCAGATCCTCGTTGAGCCGCAAGGCGCGGGAGATCGTCCGTGCGATCTGGGAAACCTCCAGCGTATGCGTAAGCCTTGTACGGTAATGATCCCCCTGCGGGGAAAGAAACACCTGCGTTTTGTGCTTGAGCCTGCGGAAGGATTTGCAGTGGATAATGCGGTCCCTGTCCCGCTGGAATTCCGTACGGATATCGCAGCTGTCGAGCGGTTTTTCGCGACCCCGAGTGCTTTCGGAAAGCACAGCGTAAGGAGAGAGCGTTTCGTGCTCTCTTTGTTGGGTGAACAGCCTATATTTTGCGCCGCACAGATCCTTCTCTTCCATATCGGTATTCCTCCCGTCCTACTTTAAGAAAAAATCCGGGTTCCTTACTTGTATTTATACCCCGCATATCTGAAAAATCCTTCTTCTTACGCAAAAACAGGCTTTCCTATACGAAAAGCCTCAGGATGCTGATAAACCTGCTTAAGAGTTTCAAGGTATCGGCGCTTTAAGCGCCGACGATAATTTTTTGCTTTGGGGAAACTGCGTTTCCCCAGCCCCCTTCCTGAAGAGCGAAGGGCGTCCGTACCCAGGGGGCGCGGGGGCACGCCCCCCGCTATTAAATAAAATAATCTATCGTCGCCGCCGGAGGCGGCGATACCTTAAGAAAATATATGTGGATCCCTTTTTAACAACTCACAGGCCTTTCTGTTCAGAAAAGCCTGTGAGTGGCCAAGAAGATATGTTCATGTTTGGAGCAATTCATCCAACCATACGGTATTCATGGCGTCGCTGGGCATGCGCCAATCCCCGCGCGGAGATAGCGTAACGGAACCGACCTTGGGGCCGTCCGGCAGGCAGGAACGCTTGAACTGCTGGCTGAAGAAACGCTTACAGAACACGGTAAGCCAATGACGGATGGTCCCCTCGTCATATGTGCCGAAAAATGCGTATACCGCCATGCGAAGCACCTTCTGGGGCTGAGCGCCCCAACGGATCATATGATACAGGAAAAAGTCGTGCAGCGCGTAGGGGCCTACAAGTTCCTCTGTCTGCTGGGTAATTTCCTCACCATTTGCGGGCAGCAACTCCGGGCTGACCGGCGTATCCAAAATATCCATCAGCACGTCTTTGAGCGCCGATGATTTGGCGGTATCCGCAAAGTAGCGCACGATATGGCGGATAAGGGATTTGGGAACGGATGAATTCACCCCATACATGGACATATGATCCCCGTTGTATGTCGCCCAGCCAAGCGCAAGCTCGGAAAGGTCGCCGGTGCCCACCACCATGCCTCCGCTTTGATTGGCAATATCCATGAGTACCTGGGTGCGCTCTCGGGCTTGTCCGTTTTCAAACGTTACGTCGAACACATCCTCCGGATGCCCAATATCTTTAAAATGCTGTTTGACTGCCGCTGTAATATCCACCGTCCTGCAAGGGATGCCCAGACAATCGCACAATTTCTCCGCATTGGTGCGCGTACGGCCCGTGGTACCAAAGCAGGGCATCGTAACGGCTAATATATCGGAAGCAGGCCTTTTCGCAAGCTCCATCGCCCGAACGGCCACAAGCAGCGCAAGCGTCGAATCAAGCCCGCCGGATATGCCGATGACCACTGTCTTGCAGTTGGTATGCTGGATGCGCTTTTTTAGCCCATGGGCCTGGATGCGCAGGATATCTTCGCAGCGTTCGTTTCGGTCATGTAGATCCTGAGGGATAAACGGCGTGGGCGAGATTTGGCGTGTGAGCGACGTTTCCACGATGGGCAGAGAAAACTCCGTGACCACATAGGGTACATGCCCTTCAGGCGGTTCCAGGCCAAACGTGGTCATTCTGCGGCGCTCATGCATTAGGCGCTTGCAGTCGATTTCCGTTTCGATATAAGCCATTTCTTCGGCAAAGGGTTCGGTCTCTTTGAGTATTGTCCCGTTTTCGGCAATCAGGTTATGCCCGGCAAACACCATATCGGTGGTCGATTCCCCATCTCCTGCATCCGCGTACAGATATGCGCAGCACAGTCTTGCGCTCTGGCTTTTTAAAAGAAGCCTTCTGTACGCGTCCTTGCCGATGATTTCATCGCTGGCTGAAGGGTTAAGGATGACCGTGGCTCCTTCGTTTGCAAGTGTGTTGGATGGTGGGCTTGGGACCCAAAGGTCCTCACAGATCTCCACACCCACGCAAAGCTCCCGAAGCGTACTGCAGCGGAACAATTGTCTTGTGCCAAAGGGTATGCGCTCTTCACCCAATACGATTTCGCTTTGCCTGCGGGGAGCCGGGGTGAACTGCCTCAGCTCATAAAACTCACCATAATTTGGTATATTCGTTTTTGGCACCACACCCAGTATTTGTCCGTTATATAGTATAGCGGCGCAGTTATAGAGCTTGCCCTCATAACGCAGCGGAACGCCGAGAACTGTGAGCATCTGTTTGCCCTTGCTCTGCTCCTTTAAGGATAACAGCGTATTTTCCGCAGCATCGAGCAGCGCGTCATGCAAAAACAGATCCGAGCAGGTATACCCTGTCAGGCATAATTCCGGCAGCAACAGCACGCATACGCCTCTTTGGGCCGCGTTGTCCATGATTTCCCGGATGCGCGCGGCATTGTATGCGCAGTCTCCCACGCGAATTTTCGGAGTCCCCGCCGCCACCTTGACAAACCCGTGCCTCATAGTACCTCCCGCTTGTCCGCCTAAGGCGGTATTAAGCCGCCAGCGCTTAGATTACCCAACCTTGGTGTATTTTACTATCAGTATTGTACTGCCCGGAACTGGCACCGTCAACCTGCCGCCGAGCCTCCCCTCATACGTTGGTATACCTAAACACATGGGAAAGAGCTGGAAATGTTTCGTTCGTGTTTACACGCGATATCCCCTGACAGTATAATTAGGCTAGATATCACAATACATATAAATTGTGGATCTGTATGTTTCACACCTGAAAGGAGCCAGCATGGAAGAAACCCCCATTCCCGATATTAGCACAACAGAAGTTCCGGCTGAGCCAAAACCCATAACGAAGAAACGTACCGTTTGGATTGCTTCCGTTGCATTTGTGATGCTTACGCTCCTTGCAGGCGTGCTCTATTCCCAGAAGCTGCAGCGGGATGAAGCAACGCGCCTTACAATCATCAACGCCGAGGTGTTCCGGGATGGGGTTATCCTAGACCATGTTCCCGTGGGCGGCATGACAATAGAAGAAGCCCGCGCCGCTGTGGAGCAGGCACAGCGGGAGCGGCAGGACGCGATCTCTTTCCAGCTGACATACAACAGCAAGAATTATCCCGTAGATGCCTCCGCATTTGCTTTTACATATGATACCGAGGCCGTACTGGAAGAAGCGTTTTCCCTTGCCCGCACGGGAACCCTTAAGGAACTGCAAGCGGAACTAATCGATGTCAGCGCGAATAAGCGTTACTATCGTACAGTACCTACGCCGGACAAAACAGCTGTTGAGGATTTTGTCGCATCCCTAGCAAAAGAGTTTGATACTCCGGCGGTGGACGCGCATTTCCGCGTATTGATCGACAAGTCCTCCGTGACGGAGGATGAAAAGAAAACGAGCGATTATGTTCTATCCGCCGCAGCCACAAGGCCCGAGCAGCGCTTCCGTTATGAGCCGGAGCAGGACGGCCTGCGTGTGGACCAGGCGTCGCTCGCACAGGCCCTGCTTTCCATGGCGCAAAGCGGCAGCTACGAGGATATGAATATTCCGGTGGAAGCCATCAAAGCAAAAGTGACGCTCGCGGATATCCAGGAGCAGGTGGTGCTGCGCGGAAGCTCGTACACTTCCTTTAATAAATCCCCCTACAACCGCGGTACGCGGGTGTTTAACATCAAGAAGGCAGTCGGGCTCATCAACGGAACGGTATTGCAGCCGGGCGAAGTTTTTTCCACCAATGATACGCTGGGCCACCGCACTTATGGCGGCGGATGGAAGCCGGCGCCCGCCATCGTGCAGGGTCGCTCAGAGGACCAGGCTGGAGGCGGCGTATGCCAGGTTTCCACCACCATGTATTTGAGCGTATTGAAGTCTGATCTTGAAATCGTTTATCGGCAGGGCCATTCGGGGCGGCTTACGTATGTGGATGGCGGCCTTGACGCCACGATAGACAGCGGTCGTATTGACTTTGAGTGGAAAAACAACACAAATGCGCCCATTTACCTGTTCTCTTGGGTAGATGACAGCGATAAGACCGTGCATTTTGAAATTTACGGCGCGCCCTTCCCGGAAGAGTACGATGAGATCCGGCTTTCCTCCAAGCGGATCGAAGGAGTTTCCCCTTCCGGCTCCATGAAGTATATCGTTGATCCCACCAAGCCCGCAGGCTACAAAGAGGTTTACGTGGCGCGTAAATCCGGCTCCATCTGGCAATCCTACGCCACCTACCTCAAAGACGGCGTGGAAGTGAAGACCGTATCTGTCGCGAAAACCAAGTACCGGGCTTACGCGGGGGAAACAATTGTGGGACCGAGCACCTAAAATACCAAACATGACTGCGCCCTGCCCAAAAGCAGGGCGCTTTTTCATTCATGTTTCATTCTGTCGCTTCAACATGCGAAACAAGCTTATGAATAGGTATCTGAGAAATTACAATGTTTGAGAGGTGAGACTATATGTCGGATACAACCCCGAAATTTTGCCCAAGTTGCGGATCACCCGTTACAACAGAAAGCCATTTTTGCGCTTCCTGTGGGACATCTCTGCTTTCTTCAGCCTACAACCCACCCGTTCAATCAACAGGTTCATATGGCGTTCCAGCCGGTCAACCCATTCCATCTCATAGGCCCGAGGCGGCGCCCAAAAAGAAACGAGGCTGGCTCGTTGTGCTGCTTGTGATAGTAGTACTGATTGGAGGGCTGATCGCAATTTTGGCGCTTAATGGCGGCGAGGTCAGCTTTTCTACAGCCAACCTGAGCGAGTATGCAATGGCGGCCGAAGTGGATCCCGTCCTGCTCACTCCCACGGTAAAAGCTGACGTTTTTTCAACGGATGCGCCCATTGTATACGCAACGATGTTGGTAAAAAATGCGCCGGAAGATACGCTAGTCACTGCAAAATGGGTCTATGAGGACGAGTCTTATGAAATCGGCACAGCGGAGCTTTTGACAACTCAAGCCAGCCAGTACCTGGCCTTTCACCTTACAATGCCCGATACAGGGTTCCCGGTGGGCAGTTATCGCGTGGATATTTCACTCAACGGGGAATTTCAGAAGTCGATGACATTCAAGGTAGAATAGTCTTTGTATGAAAGAAGGGGCGCAGCCGTTACGGTTGCGCCCTTTTTATGCAATTACTCCATATCCTCCCCGCCCGTTCGGGTATCGTAATCGTCCAAAAAGCTGTGGATGCCGTCTTCATCCCGGTAGCTGATAACGGTGGCCAGATTGATTTTTTCCACGCTTGCGAATATATTCTGCTCAATTTTCGGGTTAATTTTTCGGAAGCCTTTGATCAGTTCCTTCATTTCCTGCCGCTTCCCGCCGCCGCCATTGTCCCCCAATACGCAATTTTCCGTAAACCGGCAGGCGCACTGGATAAACGACAGTTCGTTGTACCTGCACCAGTGGCGGATATCTTCCTCCTTGACAAGGTACATGGGCCGTATCAATTGCATTCCTGGGTAATTCGTGCTGTGCAGCTTGGGCATCATGGTTCGTACCTGCCCGCCATAGAGCATGCTCATAAGTATGGTTTCGATAACGTCGTCGAAATGATGTCCTAGCGCGATCTTGTTGCAGCCTAAAGCCTCCGCGCGGCTGTACAGCGCGCCGCGCCGCATCCTCGCGCAAAGGTAGCATGGGGATTTATCTTCATCGGCCACGATATCAAAGATGTCCGTTTCAAATACGCGAATGGGAAGACCAAGTATCGCGGCATTGTCCTCCACGCGCCGCCTGTTCTCCCTGTTATACCCGGGGTCCATGACAAGATACTCGAGCTCAAACGGCACCGGTCCGTGGCGCTGAATCTCCTGCATGCATTTTGCCATCAGCATCGAATCCTTGCCACCTGAAATGCACACAGCAATTTTATCGTTTTCCTGTATCAACTTGTAGCGACCCACGGCAAGCGCGAAATTACGCCAGATTTCCTTGCGGAATTTTTTAATAATGCTCCGTTCAATTTCCTGCAGCCTGTCCATTATTTCCTCCCAATTTCCCGATAGCAGGCGTCAAACGCCGCAAGGAACCCATTGATATCCTCGTCCTCAGTCGATCGGCCGATACTGATGCGCAGTGTGGAAAGCGCAAGCTTACGATCTTTCGTCAGCGCAAACACGGGCCGGGAAACCGATTTGGGCGCCGTGCAGGCGGACTTGCCCGAGAGAGTAAAGCCCTTCTGCTCCAGCGCCTCTATAAACCGCGTAGCATCCCGCCCCGGAACGCTGACGTTTAAGATAAAGGGCAGCGCATTTTTAGGGCTATTGATGATAACATCCGGATATTTCTGTAACTGCATGCGCAGAAGCGTATTCTGGGTATGCGCTCTTTCTATGTTTTGCTCCATTTCCTCGCAAGCGAGCCAAAGCGCCTCTTCCAAGGAGACAATCAGCGCAAGCGCAGGCGAGCCGCTGCGGTAAGGCGTGGTGCTAAGCCCGCCGTGCATCTGTGATTCCAGCAACAGATCGGGACGCTTTACGAGCGCGCCGATCCCATTTAGGCCGTAGAATTTGTGCGGCGCGAAGCTGACAAGGTCCGCCTGCGCCAATGAGACCGGTATTTTTCCAACCGCCTGCGTGGCGTCCACATGGAACACCGTATTGGGTTGACGGGCTTTTAAGAAGCTGCCAATTTCGTCAATGTTCTGTACTAT
>JAEZIE010000015.1 GCA_023416175.1 Bacillota bacterium | reverse complement strand
TAGGCCCATTCCCCAATAATGGCCTGAGCTTTTATGACGGCACCATCTCCGGCACGCCGCTGACGAGCGGAACTTTCTATTTCACCGTCAAGGCTACAAACAGCGGAGGGTATGTCACAAAGGAATTGAGCATTACCATTCTGCCTCCAATGCCTCCGGTAATTACCACAACCGCCTTGTCGGACGGAATGGTGGGCACTCCCTACAGTGAGGCCCTTACCGCCGATGGCTCTGTGCCCATTACATGGACGCTAGAAAGCGGCAGCCTGCCGACAGGTCTGACGCTATCAAGCGGCGGTATTATTTCCGGCACGCCGTCAGCGGCAGGGACATTTACCTTCACGCTCAAGGCGGAAAACAGTGAAGGCTCTGATACGAAGGAGCTGCGTCTTGTGATAGGCTCCGGCGGCAGCGGCGGCTCCGGGGGCGGCCCAGCCTACATCAAACGTACTTTAACCGACGGACCGACGGGCGTTACGGTATCAGGTAGCCGGATACAAGGCGGCGCTAGGCTTATCGTATCTCCCCTTTCGCTGCACACGGGGGGCAGCGACGCGGTATCCGCCGGCATTCGGGAGGTGATCGACAAAGGCCAACTGATCGTCGGTTATGACATCGAGCTGACCGGTGGGTTCCGCGGCGATATCACGCTTTCCTTCCCGGTGGGAGCAAAGTATAACGGACGAACTGTGACCATCCTCCATTTTATCAACGGACATATGGAGACCTATACCGCCGTGGTGAAAAACGGAGTGGCGACGGTTACGGTAAACAGCCTCTCGCCTTTTCTGGCGCTCAATGCGGGGGTTACCGTCCCGTCTTATGAAGTGTCCGATCCGCCCAAGACAGGCGATGCTGCAGCGCCAATCGGCTTTATACTGCTTGCACTGGCGGCAGCTTGTATGGCTGTGGCCGCATTTAGACGGCGAAAAGGAGCATAATTTCTTTACATGCTCTGAGCGGACGGAGGCTTTGCCTTCGTCCGCTTTTTCGTATTGCAAGCCCTGGTTACCAATGGAAAAAATAATCAAAAATATTTAAAAAAAGGCTTGACTCTGAGCATCCGGCGTGCTAAATTCTGAATGAATGAATTATAAATTCATTCATTCAGGTGCGGAACGGCATCATAAGAGTATGAGTGAGGTTGGAATGGACGACAAAAAGACGAGACTGTTCAATTGCGCGAAAGAACTGTTTACGACAAAAGGCTTTAAGGATACTGGGATTGCCGATATTACCAGGCGAGCAGGGTTCAGTGTGGGAACGTTTTACAACTACTATCCCTCCAAAGATCAGCTCTTTCTGGAGATTATGGAACAGGAAACGGCTGATTTAATGAACCGTATCATGCAGGCCATCAATCCGGATGATGACCCCGTGAAGCTGATCAAACAGGTTTTGGTTTTGAATATGCAGGGGATGCTCTCCAACCCGATCCTGAGCCAATGGTATAACCCCGATGTTTACCACAAAATTGAGCGGGCTTTCCAGGAAGACGACGGGATTTCCAGGATCGACTTCCTGTACCGGTACTTCATTCAGATGGTTGAGAAGTGGCAGGCGGAAGGAAAGATGCGGACGGATATCTCTAGCGAGATGATTATGGCCATATTCGGCGCCATCATCCGAATTGGCTATCACAAGGAAGAGATCGGATTGCAGTATTTTCCCGCACTGCAGGATCATTTGACGGACTTTGTTTTACTGGGACTGACCGATTTCCCCAAACAGGAAGATGCCAGATAGCATAAAATTCATGGCTTTCAGAAAGGGGAGAATGGTTCGTGGACAGCGCTGCTGCGGTTGAAGCCGTGCATGCCGGCATGGGAACTCAGATGGCACACAAGGCGTTCGGCAGGTATGCCGCTCAAGCGCTGCGGGCCGTGGAACAAGAGGCGCAAAGACTCGAGCGAATTCTTAGCCGCTTTTTACCCGAAAGCGATGTGGGCAGGATCAACCGCTCAGCGGGCGTGAAGCATGAAAGAGTAAGCCCCGAAACATACGAAATTCTTTTGTGCGCATTGGAATGCTCCTGTATTTCCGGCGGGGTATTTGATGCTACCGTCGGCCCGCTATCAGATTTGTGGGACTTTAAGCATGCGTCGGAACCTCCTGCGGCCGAACGATTAGCAAAGGTACTCCCTTTGGTCAATTATCGCGATTTGGAGCTATGTACCGTTGGAAAAACGGCAGGGCTGAAAAATCCAGGACAGTCCATCGATTTGGGCGGTATTGGCAAGGGGTTCACTAGCGACCGATTCATGGAGATTTTACGGGAATATGGCGTTACCTCCGCTTGGTCCAATATCGGCGGGAATGTATCCACACTGGGGAACAAGCCCGATGGTATGCCGTGGCGGGTGGGTATTCGCCATCCACGCAAAAGCGACCTGATCGGTGCAGTTGCGGTGACAGGAAAGGCGGTGGTGACCTCGGGAGATTATGAACGGTATTTTCTGGACAAAAAAGGCAGGCGATTCCATCACATTCTGAACCCAGTGACCGGATATCCGGCAAATTCAGGGCTTTTGAGCGTGACCGTTGTGGCGGATAGCGCAATGATCGCTGATGCGGTTTCCACCGCCGTGTTTGTCGCTGGTATTGAGAAAGGGCTTCCCATTCTCAATAAATATCGAGTGGAGGCAGTTCTGGTGGATACCGATCTGCAGGTGCATGCGACACGGGGCTTGCGGCAGTCTTTTCAGGCTTCCGCAGAAGTAAAAACAAGGTATATCTAGAAAGGAAAGATATTATATGAAAACTATCAGAAAGAGAAAGGGGCGTATCGGGATGTGGATTGTATTGTCGATCATCGGGTTGATTGCGTTGGGTATGGCAGGAGCGGTTGTATTTACCGGTCCGGGGCGGAACGAACTGCAAACTATGAGCATCAAGGCGGTGGATTTTAAAAACCTCCGGGACGGCGTTTATAAGGGCGCATACCGCGGGACGAAAGACAGCTTTCGGGATACTGCAGTGGAGGTAACCGTAGCCTCGGGCGCCGTTACTAAAGTCAAGGTGACAGAGGGTGCGCTGGCCAATGAAAAGCAGACGGCCGATATCGGGAAGGGTCAAACCATCAACAATCTGTTCGACAGGGTAGTAAAGTCCCAGTCCCTGCAGGTGGACGTTATCAGCGGCGCGACATTAACCTCCAACGCGCATCTCAAGGCGGTTGAAAACGCGCTTGCGCAAGCGGCAAAAAAGTGACGCATAAGGAGTGCCTTGTGATGGGAAAAAGAATGTCGGTTATGGGTATCGGGCCAAGGGCGGGAGCGTTTGTCGGCGGATACCTGGTTTTGACGATTGTACTGCACTATATCTTTTCTCCTTTGTTTCGCATTACGGAGCAGTACGGTGCTTTGCTCATCGTTGGCATTGTTCTGGCGGTCGTAGGGTTTTCACTCAATCTGATCGCTTCCGTTCAGATGCTCAAAGCGCACAAGGAGGATACGTTGGCGACCAAAGGGCTGTATGGCATTTTCCTGCATCCCATGTACTTTTTTCAGGTGTTTGTCACGATCCCGGGCATTACGTTGCTCTTTAACTCATGGCTGGTGCTGACCACGGTACTTGTTGGCATAGTGGTGGTGAAGCTGTTTGATAGACAGGAAAATCATTATCTGGAGAGCCGGTATGGGGATGCATACCGAACATATGCGCAGAATGTGCCAGTTAAGTTTTAGTGGGTTTGTGGAAAAAGGCGCTGCGGCTTTGATATGAACGCCAAAGCGCCAAAAGTTTTAAATAAGATGTCGAGAGGAGAAATAGCCAATGGGCCAAATAGGCGTTGTATATGCCACAAAGACCAAGCACTCTCAAAAGCTTGCAGAAGCGATTGGGCAGGCACTCCATGTGGAGGCGGTGAATGTGGGGGTAGATTCCATACCCCATCCGGCTGATCTGTTATTTATCGTGGGCGGAATTTACGGGGGCAAGAGCCTGCCTGAGCTTTTGCAATATGTAGAGAGGCTTGAAAGCGGCCAAGTCAAAAGAGCGGTGCTTGTGACATCAAGTGTGTCCACAAGCCTCAGAAGGCAGGTGGATATCCGTGGACTGCTGGAGGGAAAATGCATCCAGATTCTGGAGGAAATTGCTTGTCCAGGCAGCTTTCTGTTTATGAAACTCGGGCATCCGAATGCAACGGATATCAAGACAGTGGCAGACCGCGCAAAACAGATTGCTGAGCAAATATGATGGAGGCTTTTTATGAGCATTGCAGTTGTTTCGTATTCCTTTACCGGTAACAATGAGGCCTTGGCGGCCGCCGTGGCCAAAGCGCTCACAGCCGACCACATAAAAATTCTAGAAGAAAAGCCGCGGAAGATGGGCACGATTATGCTGGATATGATGTTTGGGCGTACGCCCCATACAAGGTCTCTTCCTGCGGTATTGCGTCAATATGAGAAGGTTGTCTTTATCGCTCCGGTGTGGATGGGGAGTGTTGCATCCCCGCTTCGCGCGTATTTTCAATATCTCAAGGAGAATCCGCGTCCTTACGCTTTCGCCTCCATCAGCGGCGGCGCGCTCAACAACAACCCAAAGTTGAAGGACGATTTGGAAAAGTGGACGGGAAGGAAGCCCGCGGCAGTAACCGATTGTCATATTGTTGACCTTCTGCCGTCCAATCCGAAACCGACCGGGAAGGATACGAGCGCTTACCGGATCAGCGAAAAAGACAAGACCAAGCTGACTGATATGATCGTTACTTCTGTAAGGCAGGCAATGGGGATTTGAAGTCAGTACCAGATTTTTTTACTGAGCCGACGCAATAGCGCCGGCTCTTTTTACAATATACTCTACGTCTATGGCCGGAAGAAACTGAGTGATTATCGGCATAAGTCGAGGTTGTTGAATGGGATAAAACACCAAAGGGATAGAAATCGTCTTTTTCACAAGCTGCGATGGCATTTCAAAAACATCCCATCTACATAACTTCTACAAATCTTCCTGATATCGTTTCTTCATACGGAACGGAGGTAGATGGAATGGATCATCGCGTAAAGACCCAAAAACTGCGCATTGGCGGTATGACATGCGTTAGCTGCCAAAATAAAATCGAGAGGAAGCTTCAGAATACCGCGGGCGTCAAAAAGGCTGTAGTCAGCTACAGTACGGGGACCGCAGAAGTAACCTACGATACGGGCGTGATTTCCATGAAGGAGATTACCGCGGCCATAGAGAAGCTCGACTATGAGGTGCTTACCGGAGACCAGAAAAACTCCAACAAGACCCGCCTGGTCGGCATACTCATCATCGTGGTAGCGGCCTATGTGCTGCTTCAGCAGTTTGGCTTTACGCAACTATTCAACGCGTTCCCGCTGGCCGAGGAGGGAATGGGGTACGGGATGCTGTTCGTCATCGGTTTGGTGACTTCCGTACATTGTGTCGCCATGTGCGGTGGCATCAATCTTTCCCAGTGCATTCCGCAGCCAGATGCAAACAGCACCAGTAAACTTGCCGCGCTGCGGCCCAGCTTCTTATATAACCTTGGTCGGGTCATTTCTTATACGGTCGTCGGCGCGATCGTGGGGGCTTTGGGCTCCGTCATCAGCCTGACTGGCGCGTTTAAGGGCGTTGTGCAACTGCTTGCGGGCGTATTTATGGTGATCATGGGCCTTAACATGCTCGGCATATTTCCGTGGCTCCGGAAGCTCACCCCGAGGATGCCAAAAGCGTTTGCACGTGGAATAAACAAGCAAAAGGCGGGCAGCAACAGCCCGCTCTACGTGGGCCTCCTGAACGGCCTGATGCCGTGCGGCCCGCTTCAAGCCATGCAGCTCTACGCGCTTTCCACTGCAAGCCCCATAACAGGCGCGCTGTCCATGATGCTCTTTAGCTTAGGTACAGTCCCGCTGATGTTCGGTCTTGGCGCGCTTAGCTCCGTATTGAGCAAGCGGTTTACCCGCAAGGTCATGACGGTGGGCGCAGTGCTGGTGGTGG
>JAEZIE010000295.1 GCA_023416175.1 Bacillota bacterium | reverse complement strand
CCCCAGCGCGTTTGCCGCGCGGGCCACGCCCTGCGCATGGTTTCCTGCGGAAGCGGCGAGCACCCCCGCGCTCCTTTGCTCCTGAGTTAGCTGCAGCATGCAGTTAAAAGCGCCTCGTATCTTGAATGCGCCGGTATATTGCAGGTTCTCAAGCTTGATATGAAGTTCCCCACCCAGCGGCAGCGCTACATGGGCGATGTCTGTCCGGCGGATATAGGGCGTGATGCGTTCTTGTGCCAGACGCACGTCGTTGAGCGTGATGGACATAGCCAACCCTCCGATTCGAAGATTCGTATCTGTATCATACCGCGCAATCCGATCTGCTTGCAAGCGCATAGACGGCTTCCCTGCGCCGGACAAAAAGAATATATCATGTGCGACCACCCATGCAAATTGATGATGTTGAAAAAAACCGGTTGACGCAAAGGTCATAATGTGTATAATGTACATATACAATATTGAAAGGGCTGCTATGCGTATCCTGATCAGCAACAAAGGCGATACGCCCATATATGAGCAAATCGTCTCGCAAATCAAGGCGGCAATACTCTCGGGAGAATTGCTGCCGGGGGACGCTTTGCCCTCCATGCGCCTGCTCGCAAAGGAGCTTCGCATCAGCGTCATTACCACCAAGCGTGCGTATGAGGAGCTGGAGCGGGAAGGCTTTATCGTTTCCATGACCGGAAAGGGGAGCTTTGTCTCGGAGAGCAATGCGCAGCTGATGCGGGAAGAGCTTTTACGCCGCCTGGAGCAGGGCATGAGCGCGCTTTTACCGCTTGCGCGGCAATGCGCGCTGACATTAAACGAATTGCAGGAAATGCTTGCGCTGTTATACGAGGAGGATTTGCATGCAACCGATACTGGAGATTGAAGGGCTAAGTAAGCGCTACAAGGATTTTTCCTTGGAAAATGTTTCGTTTTCCCTGCCCGCAGGCTGCATCATGGGCTTTATCGGCGAGAACGGGGCGGGAAAATCCACCACCATCAAGCTGATACTGGGGCTCATCCAAAAGGACGCGGGAAGGGTGCGCCTGTTCGGGCGGGAAAACTACCTCGAAAACAAGGATGTGTTCGAGCAGATCGGCGTGGTGCTGGATGAAACGGGGCTGCACGATACGCTCACCGTAAAGGACTGCAACGCCATACTTTCCCGCATGTACCGCACATGGAAGCCTGGCGTATTCCGCGACTATTGCGCGCGCTTCTCGCTTCCCGAAAAGAAGCAGCTCAAAGAGTTTTCCAGCGGCATGAAGCGCAAGCTTTCCATTGCGGCGGCGCTTTCGCACGACAGCCGCCTGCTGCTTCTCGATGAGGCGACAAGCGGGCTGGACCCTATCGTGCGCGACGAGCTTTTAGATGTGTTTCTGGAATTCATACAGGACGAACAGCGCTCCATCCTGCTTTCTTCTCACATATTAAGCGACCTTGAGAAGGCGTGCGATTACATCGCGTTTTTGCACAAGGGGCGGCTGCTGTTTTGTGAGCAGAAGGATCTGCTGCTGGAACGGTACTGTGTGTTAAAATGCGAGGAAGCGGAGCTAAACCGCATCGATCCCGCGCGCATCTACGGCATACGGCGCAACAAATTCGGCGCGGAAGCGCTGGTGGAACGGACCGCCGCTCCGAGAGGCCTCTTAACCAATTCGGCAGGGATCGAGGACATCATGCTGTTTTTATCCAGGGGGGAAAAACAATGAAAGGCTTGCTGCTAAAAGACCTCATCAACTTAAAAAGCACGGCACGGCTGTTTTTGGCGTTCCTAGTCGTATTCGTAGTGCTTATCCTCGCCACGGGGGATTTGGGCAGTTATTCTCTGAGCATCATTTTGCTCTCCGCCATGCTGCCGTTTACCACCATGGCGCTTGACGAGCGCGCAAAATGGGACCGAACGGCGCTTGCCGCCCCCGTTAAGCGCAGTACGCTCGTACTCTCCAAATACGTCCTGGGCTTGCTGCTGCTTTTGGTCGCGCTGTTCGCAGGGCTTATATTGGGAGTAATCGGCGGGGAAGAGATCGGCGTATTGCTTGTACAGCTCTTTACATTGGCGCTCTCCGGGGTGCTGATGCTCTGCGTCATGCTGCCGCTGATGTTCCGCTTTGGCGCCGAGAAAGGCCGTATCCTGCTGATGCTGATCATGGCGGCTCTATTTGCGGCCTCGTTCGCGCTCCGTACGCCGGATTTTGTACTGCCCGGCGGGGACGAACTGATGGATTATGCGCCCATCCTGCTTGCATCCGTCCTAGCAGTGCTTGCGCTTTCCGTGCTTTGGTCCATACGTATTTATCACAAAAAGGACTTCTCCTGACCATCGCATTGATTACGCCAAGAAAAACCGCGGCCGGTTCGCAAAGCGAACCGGCCCGATCTTTTTCTATCCTAAAACGTCTTGTTATGCATGCACCTTATCTGCAATTTCCTGCTGAATCTTTGCCAGGAAGTCTTCCAGCCTCATCGTGCCCAGATCACCCTCGCTGCGTGAACGCACAGCCACCACATTCTGCTCGGCTTCCTTATCGCCGATAATGAGCATATACGGGGTTTTCTGCATCTGGGCTTCACGGATTTTATAGCCAATCTTTTCGTTGCGCAAATCGCATTCCACGCGGATGCCCGCATCCAGCATCCGCTGCTTGATGACATTGCACGTATCATGGTTGCGGTCGGTCATGGCCAGTACCTTTACCTGTGTGGGCATCAGCCAGGTGGGCAGCGCGCCTGCATACTTTTCAATCAGCAGGGCCAGCGTACGCTCATAACAGCCGATGGACGTGCGGTGGATGACGATGGGATGCTTCTTCTCTCCATCGCGGTCGGTATACACCATGCCAAAACGCTCCGCCAACTGGAAATCGATCTGTATGGTGATGAGCGTATCTTCTTTGCCGTACACGTTGCGAATCTGGATATCCAGCTTGGGGCCGTAGAATGCCGCCTCTCCATCCGCCTCGGCAAAGGGAACCTCCAAATCGTTCAGGATGTTACGCATCATGTCCTGCGTCTTCTCCCAGCTTTCTTTGGAGCCGATGTATTTCTCCTTGTCGTTCTCATCCCATTTGGAGAAGCGGTAGCTCACATCGTTTTCAAAGCCAAGGGTTTTGAGCATGAACTTGGCAAGATCCAGGCAGCCTTTGAACTCTTCCTCCACCTGCTCGGGCAGAACGGCCAAGTGCCCTTCCGATATGGTAAACTGCCGTACGCGGATCAGCCCGTGCATTTCGCCGGAAGATTCGTTGCGGAACAGGGTGGACGTTTCGTTCAGCCGCATGGGCAAATCACGGTAGGAGCGCGCCCGGTTCAGGTACGCCATGAACTGGAACGGGCAGGTCATGGGGCGAAGGGCAAAGCACTCCGCCTCTTCATCGTCCGGATCACCCATGACAAACATGCCGTCCCGGTAATGATCCCAGTGGCCGGAAATTTTATAGAGATCAGATTTTGCGATCAGCGGCGTCTTGGTGAGCAGATAGCCGCGCTTTTGCTCCTCATCCTCCACAAAGCGCTGTAACAGCTGGATGACACGCGCGCCCTTGGGCAGCAAAATCGGCAGTCCCTGGCCGATCACGTCGACCGTCGTGAATAGTTCAAGCTCACGCCCCAGCTTGTTGTGATCGCGCTTTTTGGCCTCTTCCAGCTGTTGAATGTGCGCTTCCAATTGTTCCTTGGTGGGGAACGCCGTTGCGTAAATGCGCTGTAGCATCTTGTTCTTTTCACTGCCGCGCCAGTACGCCCCCGCAAGGGACAAAAGCTTAAAATGCTTCACCTTCTGGGTGTTGCCAAGGTGAGGACCTGCGCACAGATCCACAAACTCACCCTGCTTGTAAAATGAAATCACTTCACCTTCGGGCAAATCTTCGATCAGTTCCACCTTATATGGCTCGTCTTTTTCCCGCATGAGCCGGATAGCCTCATCTCGCGGGAGTTCAAAGCGCTCCACACGCAGGCGCTCCTTTGAGATTTTCGTCATTTCTTTTTCGATTGCCTCAAAGTCCTCCAGCGTAAAAGGACGAGGGGAATCAAAATCATAATAAAAGCCGTTGTCAATGGCGGGGCCAATCGCAAGCTTTGCCTCGGGAAACAAACGCTTCACCGCCTGGGCCATTACGTGCGCCGCGGTGTGCCGGAGAGTCCAGCGGCCGCCTTCCTCCTCCCATGTGAGCAGCCGGATGGTCGCATCCTCCTGAATGGGCGCAAACGCGTCCACCAGCTTGCCGTTTACCTCGGCGGCCAGCGCGGCCTTATAGGCTTCCTCATCCAACTGCTTTGCGACATCCAATGCACTTACGCCGCTTTCAAACGTATGCACCTGTCCCTGATAGACAATCTTCATGTACATCATCCTTTCGCTTGGTTCCTGGTCTTAGTTTTTGGCGATCCTTCGTATGCAGACCATATAAAAAAAGCCCCCTGCATCTTGCAAGGGACGGGATACAACGCTCCCGCGGTTCCACCCTACTTGTAACCACTCATCAGCGCGATATCGTGCGCCACGCGCCACAGTCAGCAGGGTGGTGTTCACGGTTTGCCGCACGCATGCGCTTTCAGCCTAAGACGCAATTCTCTTTCGCTGCCGCCTGATTCTCTTACCGCTAAAATTCCGCTTCATCCTGTGTCGGTGCTATTATAGACCATGGACGGAGCGCTGTCAACGAATGCTCGCGTTACGGCGTATCATGAGATCGAATTGAATGTGGGGGCTTCCTGTAGGGAAACGGGCTCGTTCGCCCACGAGAGCCAAAATCGATTCTGAACTCGATTTTTTTCAAGCCCGAATACCTTGCTGCGAATCCCCCACACCCCTGAAAGAGTTTCTTCGTACTATACCAGCTCCGCCAGCCGTTCCACCGCTACGAATATGTTGGAGATTTCATACCATGTGGCGAAGTCCACAACGCCGGTAACGGGAAGATTGAACACTTCCTGGAACGTTCGAACCGCCCGCTGCGTCTGCTCCCCATAGGCCCCGTCCACGCGCATTTTGTTGATGGCGGGGTAATTATTGGAAATAGCGTTGAGCTGCTCCTGTATGGTGCGCACAGCGGGGCCAGAAGAACCTAGCCTGAGCGCCTCACCCGGGAAGGATACGGGTACGCCGGATACGCGTTCAGCCTGCTGCAAAAACACATTGGAACCGTAGTAGTACCGGAGAATGGAAAGCGCGTCATACCCCTGCTCGCCCAAGGTGTTTGAGCCCCATTGCGAGAGCCAGCGCGGGCACTGGACTCTGGAACCGTCGCAATACTGCGTAAAAAGCGGCTGCCGAATTCCGGGCCGGGTGACGTAGGTGGTGAACAATTCATCGACGATGACGGAAATGCTGTTATATATATTTCGCCCATAGGTAAATGCCTGATCGTACGCGGTGGAATTGGTAATGGTAAAATCATATCCCTTGCCGCGGTACCATTCCGTATACACGCGGTTGAGCGTAAAGGAGAGTATGACAAGCACATTGGCGCGAATGGTCTGCACCGGCCAGGTGGAGTAGATTTCGCAGCTGGCAACGTTCTTGATATAATCCTTGAACGGAATCCAGACATTCTGCGCATCGGAATCCGGCGGGCCCAGGTGCACCACGATAAACTCGGGTATAACAGGCTGGGGCAATACGACCAGGCCCTGCGCTTCCGGGAGCGGCTTGACTTCCTCCTCCGGTATTTTGGGCGGGAATATGCCGTAAAGCGTATGCGGGTCAATATAAATATCCTCTACGGGCCTCCGGTACACAACGCTGGGCCTGAGCGTAATATTTTGGAACGCCATGGAAGTCGGCAAAATCTGCATGCCTTCCACGCGTACCGCCTGGAACCCTTGTACATTCACATACGCGTCGTATTCGGAATATGGACGGGGATTATCCGGAGCAAGCGAGTAATTAAGCGGCGGTGTGTTAAGTTCAATCACCGGGGTCAGTCCGGAAATATTCGTTGTGAGCTCAATGAGCGGTGTCGTTTCACCCCGGTTCGTAATCAGCACCTGCGCGTTTGGAACCGGATCCCCCACGTCCTCCACAACCACCTGAATCTGCAGAAAACCTGTTGTTACCAACTCTTCGGCCACGTTCACCATTTCCATATACTCTCACCTCCCGTTATCCTATGCAAAAGGGTGGCGTTTGTATGAGCATCAAAGTACAATTTCTGTCCAACTGGCGATGGAAAAAGACATTGCCTTAGCAAGAGTAAGCATATAGTTAAAGGCAGGCAGCCGAGGCGCAGCACTCTGGTTTCGGGCTCCTTTGCCGCTTCTTTTCTTAGGGAAACGTCATAGAATATACATAATGGCATACGTCTTCCAATGTGCCGGAAGGGACGGCGACGCGCATGTATTCTAGCACGCTGAGCTTTATGCTTTCCATAAAACCTCCGTCCTCCCCTCCTCCCGCGGGAACGCCGGAATATTGCCCTTTCCTGAGCGGTACCGGCAAGGACTTTATCCTTCAGCATTTGGGATATCATACCTATTTGTGGGCCACAACAGGCCACTCCTTCTGGGCGTACCCCCTGGCCGTGAAAGACGAGAAGCTCATTGCCTATGCATGGGACGGGGAGGAGTGGCAGCTTATAAAAATGGAGCTTACAACCATTGATAGCATCTATTAGGGGGCGGCCATGCTACAAGGAAGTATTCCCGGAATTCCTGCAAATGTCAGCGCCTTCGTCCGAGAGGGGCAGCCAAATGAGCCGGTTGAGGTGATTGTAAAATTCACCGGGGATATTTTACGCGTCGCGGCGTCGGTAGGCGGCATGGCGGAACTTCTAAGCGACAATTTCGCCATTTTGACCATCCCCCTTGGGCAGTTGCTCTCCTTGTTTTCGTATCCGGAAATTGAGTATATCGAGCTGCCCAAGACCCTGACGTTTGTATTGAGCAGAAGCCTGAGCCATGCGTGCATTACCTATGTGCAAAGCGATTTTGGGTTTGGGCTAAAGGGCAACGGCGTGCTGATAGGTATTATCGACTCCGGCATTGATTATACGCACCCGGATTTTCGCAACCCGGACGGCACCACGCGTATTGCGTATTTGTGGGACCAATCCATCGACGGCGCGCCACCCGAAGGTTTCTTGCACGGAACGGAATACTCTGGGGAACAGATTAACGCGGCGCTGCAGTCCCCCGACCCATATGCAGTAGTCCCCAGCCGGGATAATATCGGCCACGGCACGGCGGTAGCGGGGATCGCCGCAGGAAATGGCCGTGGGAGCCAGGGTGTGCAGGTTGGGGCGGCGCCGCAGGCCACGCTCGCAATTGTAAAGCTTGGAGATATTGACGACCGGCTGACCACGCGATCTACTCAGATTATGCGGGGCATCAAGTACCTATATGACAAAGCGGGACAGCTGAGCATGCCGCTTTCCATCAACCTGAGCTATGGTACCAATTTTGGCGCGCACGACGGGAACTCGCTGTTTGAAAGCTATATCAACGATATGGCGGAGCGGGGACGATCGGTCATCAACGTGGCCACGGGAAATGAGGGCGCTGCCGGCCACCATTTTTCCGGGCGGGTCATTGAAAACGGACAGGTGACGGTGGAATTTACCACATCCGGGCAGGTCAACGAAATCTACATGCCCGTCTGGAAAAACTTTGTGGATTCGTTTTCGTATGAACTGCTTTCCCCCAGCGGGAGAACAACGGGAGAGATTCTGCCCATACAGAGCGCAGTGAACGTCATACTCGACAACGTGCAGGTGGAGATGTACTTCGGGCAGCCCACGAATTATCAATTGGCGCAGGAAAACTACTTCAGGTTCCGCGGCGTGTCCGGCCGCCCCATCCCGCAGGGCGTATGGACTCTGATTATCCGGGGGCTGGACATCGTGGACGGCAGATTTGACATCTGGATGCCCACCACAGACGCCGTCTCGGGCGGGACCGCATTTTTGCAGCCGGATACCTCGGTCACTTTAACACTCCCCTCTACGACGCAAAACGTCGTTTCGGTGGGAGGGTATAATTCGCTTTTGGGTACCAGCGCGGATTTTTCCGGCCGTGGCTATACGCGGTTTATCGTATTCGTCAAGCCCGATGTTGTAGCGCCCGCCGTTGCCATTACAACGGCGCGCGCGGGCGGCGGTTACGATGTGTTTACCGGCACAAGCATGGCAGCCCCCTTTGTAACAGGTTCTTCGGCGCTGATGATGGAATGGGGCATTATACAGGGAAACGACCCGTTCCTGTATGGGCAGCGCGTAAAGGCCTTCCTGCAAAAAGGAGCGCGGCGTGATTTACCCATTGCCTACCCCAATCCCATCTGGGGATACGGCACGCTGTGCCTGAACAACACCATGAATTTGCTTGTGGAATATCTGCAAAGAGGAGGGCCCCCCGCATGATAGAACCTTCGCTTGGCGCATTTATCGACGATCCGGATACGGTCAGTTTTATTGCGCGTTCTTCGCAATATTTGTCTAATTTTTTGGCTGCCAACCCGCAAATCGTCCCCGCGCTGCTGATCGCCGGGTATCAGATCATATATGCCAACCGTAGCCAGGTGCCGGTGATTACACAAGCGCTCGGGTCCGCCTTTGTCAGCTCCCTTCCATTGGTGCTGGGTCTTTTGGATACCGCCGCATTGGAAGCCGCAGGCATCCTGCAGGTACAGGAACAACCCTACCTTGACTTACAGGGCCGGGGTGTGCTGGTAGGCATTATCGATACGGGGATCGATTATACACAGCCGGCATTTATCTATGAGGACGGCACAAGCAAGGTTTTATACCTGTATGATCAAACGGTCCGGGGCAATACGCCAGAAGGGTACTATATCGGAACCGAGTATACCAACGAGCAGATCAACGCAGCGCTACAGTCCGAAGACCCTTATAGCGTGGTGCCGCAGCAGGATACGGTAGGGCATGGAACATTCCTTGCCTCCGTTGCCGCGGGCAGACGCGTTGGGCAGAACGTGGGCGCTGCGCCGGAATCGGATCTTATCGTGGTCAAGTTGAAGCAGGCCAGCCAGTATTTTAGGGATCTGTTTCTTGTGCCGTCGGATCAACCCAACGCGTATGAATCCATCTCCGTCATGATCGGTATAAAATATATCCTGCAGCGTGCGCGGGAGCTCGGGCGGCCGGTTTCCATCTGCCTCGGCCTAGGCACCAACTTCGGAAGCCACGACGGCTTCAGCCTGTTTGAACAATTTTTGACCAGAGTCTCGGAACTGCGGGGAGTTTGCGTAAGTGTGGGGGCAGGAAATGAGAGCCAGGCCCGCCACCATACGCAGGGAAAGCTCGCCATCGCGGGAGAAGACCAGGATATGGACATCCGTGTAGGCGAAAACGCGGGGGATTTTCTTGTTTCTTTGTGGAACACAGCGCCGGATCGTTTCTCCGTCGCCGTGCGTTCTCCCACGGGGGAAATGGTGGGACGGGTCCCCGCGCGGACGGGTACCACGCTCGAAGCGCGCCTCGTTCTGGAGCGATCTATCATAACGGTGCAATATTTTTTTCCGGTGGAAGGAAGCGGCGGGCAATTGACGTCGATTTCCTTCCGGTTTCCGACTCCCGGCGTTTGGACCATTATTATCCACGGTGATATCGTGCTCGATGGCACCTATCACGCATGGTTGCCCATGACGGGCTTTGTTTCCCGAAATGTGGAGTTTTTGACGCCTACGCCTTATTACACCATTACGGTTCCCGGCACCGCATTTGGCGTGATCACATGCGGCGCGTACAACAGCAACAACAACAGTCTATATACGCGCACCTCCTGGGGGCCAACCCGCCTGCCCATGATGTCTCCGGACCTTGTCGCCCCGGGGGTCAACGTATCTGGCCTGTTTCCTACCGGCTACGGCACGATGGATGGCACAAGCGTCTCCACGGCCATCACCGCGGGCGCGGGCGCGCTGATGCTGCAATGGGGTATCGTGGACGGCAACGATATTGCGCTTTCCACCTACCAGATTCGCGCCTACCTGATACGTGGCTGCAACCGTTCGGATACGCTGACATACCCCAACTCGCAGTGGGGCTACGGGCGGCTGAACCTTTTGCAAAGCTTCAACCTGATGCGGGAGCTGTAACGGCTTTCCGACATAAATAAAAAAGGGGGCGGGGGGGGGGTGATCAAAGAC
>JAEZIE010000130.1 GCA_023416175.1 Bacillota bacterium | reverse complement strand
TCTGGCCGTTGAGGAACTTGCTGGTTTCGGAGCTGTCAAACTGCGGCATGATCTCCTCAACAACCTTCTGGCTGGATACGAAGTCGCCCGGAGCCTGGGCTAGCTCATCGCCAACCTCGGGATCGATGGCCTTGAGGTATGCGTTCGTGTAAGTGCCCAATGCCCAGTTCTTGAGGGTCTCTTCGTTGAGCGCTACGAACTTGACGAATTCCTTGGCGAGCTCGGGGTTCGCGGCGTCCTTCATGGCGCCGACCCAGGTGCCGCCCCACTGATAGGGCATGGGTCCGGTGATGCAGGCCCAGTCGCCCGAGGTATCTTTACCGGTGGTCACGCCATCCGCTTCCCTGGGCTTAGCGTTGGGCGCAAGCACATAGGGGAGACCCCAGGTGGGGAGGAAATAGCAGAATACCTGCTTCGCGTTGCCGTTCGCGTCGACGAGCGAGTCGTTCATGCCGGCGAACCAGCCTTCCTGCCACTGCACGGCCTGTGCTTCATAGCCGTTCTGACGGAAGGTCTTGGCGACTTCGAAGAGCTGTTCAATGCTCGGGTCAATCACGAACTTGCCGTCAACATCCCAGGGCTGCTGCCTGTTGGGATAGTAGATCTTAGCAAAGTCCATGGGCGAGCAGACCATGTAGGTATTGCCGGCCGATTTGTCATGGACGACCTTGGCGGCATCCGTGAATTTTGTCATATCGGAAAGGATTGTCTGCATCTGCGCAGGATCGTCGGTGCCGAAGTATTCCTTGGCAAGGCTGCGGCGATAGAACAGCGCGCCCGGCGTGGCCTGGTAGGAGAAGGCCTTCGTCACGCCGTCAAACGTACCGACGTCGATGGTGGACTGATAGGTGCCCAACTCCTTGGCAATGGGCAGCAGGTCATTGAGGTCCATCAGGAAGTCGCTCTCCACATAGGACTTCACGAAAGAAGCTTCCAGCGCGATGGCGTCGGGTACTTCACCGCTGGTGATGGCGGCCTGTATCTTGGTCTGGAACTCGCCGTTGGTCATGGGAACCATCGTATACTCGACTTCCACGCCCGGGTTCTTTTCCTTAAATGCGGTCGCAAACGTTTTCAGTTCGTTGGTGAACGACCAGATGACAAGCTTGCCGGTAAGGGGCGCCTCTTCCGCAGGGGCTGCGGGAGACTCGGGGGATTCGGGCGCGGGCGCTGCAGGGGATTCGGGCGTGCTGTTTTCTGCGGGAGCCGTCGGCGTGCAGCCGGTCAGCAGCCCAAAGAGCATCAGGCAGGCCATTAATACTGCAATGATCTTCTTCATGACTGTTCCTTCCTTTTCTGTTTTTTGATGGAGATCGAGACAACCTGGCCTTTGAGATTTTGGGAGATGCCAAACAGGATATATTGAGGTTTGGTTCATCGACCAAACTTTTGTACTACTTTGTACGAAACCTATTTCTAATGGGGTGAAGAATCACGCTCGAAATTTAATTTTCATCTGGTATAATATTGAAAAATGTTGAATGTAGATGTACGAAACCGATTTCTTATTACGAACACATTATATCATCGTAATGTTTGCCGACGCAAGTGGTTTTTTAGAAATTTCTCTACTTGAAATATTGATTCCTAATCACAAACCTCCTGTTTATCTCATGCTGGCATGTCGAGACGCGGTCTGCCCGGTAGATCAAACATATTCTTATTGAAATCGGTTTCGTACATTGCTACATATAAGCCATCATTTTACCATTTTGGACTATGAGCAACAGAATATTGTTTTCAAGTAATATTCTTTTATCTCGCAAAGCGGGGAATGTAAACACCCAGCATGGCTTTTCACGTTGAACAGCTCCAACACAGGTGATAGAATGTGGTTAGATTTCCGAACTATATTGTTGCATAAACGGACAATGAGGGTATAGTAAAACCTTCATGAAGCAACACCGGAGCATATGAGCGCCATACTGACCAAAATACTGATGTACGCGCAAAAAGGAATGAGAGACCTATTGAACGATAGTAAAAGCCATGCCGCAGCGGTATTCCTGCACGGATTTTTGGGCGGACCGCAACAATTTGAGTTCTTGTTGCCCATCGCAAGAGAATGCGGATATGACCCCCATGCCCTGCTGCTGCCGGGGCATGGCGGCAATTTTCGCGCATTCATGAACAGCAACGGCAATTCCTGGGAAGCGTATGTGCAGGCGGAATTAGACAGACTGCGGGGCCGGTACGAACGCTTGCTGCTGGTTGGCCACTCCATGGGCGGGCTTTTAAGCATACTGGCGGCGCTTCGCGATGCGCGCGGCATCTGCGGGATATTTGCCATTGCGCTGCCTTTAAACCTGCGCGTTTCGCACAAAGGCATGCAAACCAATTGGAAGCATGTCACAGGCTTAGGCGAAGCGGATGCCTACACCCAGGCTGCACGAAGCTCCTGCAGCGTTGCAGGCATCACCCTATGGAATGCGCCGTTGATGCTGCCACGGGTAACGGACCTTACAAGGCTCAGCGCAAAAGCAAGGCGCGGATTAGGTGGGCTTCGTGTTCCTTTGACGATCTTGCATTCCCTGCAGGATGAGTGGGTGAGCCCGCGTTCCTTGCAAACGGCAAAAAGCCGCTGCTTCGCAAAGCCTGAAATATTTCTTTTATCTGAATCCGGCCATTTTCTCTATCCCGAAGCCGACAGGCAGCAGATTTGCGATCATTTTGCCAGCTTTGCTGCCGCCTGTAACATAAGTAAAGAGTGTGACCCTACCTCATTTTAGTCCAAAAAGAAATGTGATATGATGGTGAAAAATACATCCAGAAGGAGCGTTTCCATATGGAGCATACATCCAAAATGCCCATCATCGAACTGGATGAAGTGGTGCTGGATTGCAGGAACGTCGCTTTGCTTGCCGATTTCTATTCCAGATTGCTTGGATGGGAGAATACGTACCGCGAAAACGAGTGGACAGCGCTCTCTTCCCCTTCCGGTGGGGTGAAGATTGCGTTTCAGGAAAACGAACTCTACGTTCCCCCCGTGTGGCCCGAAACGCCAAATATGCAGCAGCAGATGGCGCACCTCGACTTTCGAGTACATAGCCATGAAGAAATGGAGCTTGCCGTAGAACACGCCATCTCCTGTGGTGCTCTAAAGGCGGCCACGCAGTATTCCGACCGGTGGACAGTACTGTTTGATCCGGAAGGCCACCCATTCTGCATTGTGATCTACTAAAATTGGCAAGAAAAAAAGTGCGTATCAACGCACTTTTCTTTCAGGAAACCCACTGACAAAATCCGCAGGACTATCAGCGGCCCGATTTTAATCCTCTATCCGGAATTGTCCGACCACCTTGGTCTGCACAGTCTGGCCGTTTCCGATATCACAGGAAACGTCCTTGACCAGACGGTAGGTTCCTTCTTCCAACTCAGAAAACAGGTTCAATGGCAGGGCTACCTCCTTGGATTCACCGGGCTCCAGAATATAGGCAATGGCGATCCATGCAACATCCCCGTTAAACGGTACATCCTTCCAGACGCCGTCTTTCTTTTGCTGCAAATAGGACGCTTCCCCAAACGTTACGGTATAGTCCGTGCCGTTGTGCAGAAGACCCTTTACCTGTGCGCTGTCGGGAGAATATGTGCTTTGCTTCATGGTAAGCTTTAATCCGGATAAATCCGGCGTGCCGCGGTCTTTCATAAGAAACTCCGCCATTACCTGCTCCTTTGTGGTCTGGCCGTTTCCTTTATCACCAAATACGTCCTTTACCAGACGGTAGACGCCGGGCTTAAGGCTGGAAAACAGGTTGAGCGAGAGCGTAATCTCCTTTGATTCACCCGGATTGAGGAAATAGGCGATTTCGATCCATGCGACACCGTCTTTAAACGGGACGGTCTTCCATGTTCCGCCGCTCTTTACCTGAAGATAGGACGCTTCCCCAAACGTATAGGGATACTTGGTGCCGTTTTTGAGCGTGGCTTTTATATCCGCGCTGTCGAGATAATAGGTATCCTGCTTCATGGTCAGCGTCACCTTACCCGAATTGGGTGTGGGCGTAGCGGGCCTGGGCGTAGGCGCTTTCGTGGGTTTGGGAGTCGGCGCCTTGGTCGGGGTTGGGGTATCTGTAGGTACGGGCGTAGTCGTTTCCTCCGGGACGGGCGTGGGCGTTACCGTCGGGGTAGGCGTGGGAGTTGCTTCCGTTGTAGGAACCGGTGTCTGGGGCACAGGCGTAGGCCCTGCAGGCGCTTGCGCCTGGCAGGCCGATATCAAAAGCATGACGACGAGCGCCATTGTCAAGAACATATGCCTTTTCATGCGGGCATCCTCCTTAATAGTATTTACTATCAATAAAACGCAGGAACCGCACTCCCGGTTCCCTAAAGTCAGCATTGTAGCGAATAGGGTACCACTGCTGCCTTGCGATGCGGCAGTTTATAGAGTATTTTCGAGTCACGGAAAGGACAGCAATATGCAGATCAAACAAACGGGCTGCAGGAAAAATCCAACCATCCTTCTGCTGCACGGGGGCGGGTTGTCCTGGTGGTCCCTCCAGGATTCCATCGATGCGCTAAAAGATGAGTACCATGTTGTTACCCCCATACTCGACGGGCACGGCGAGGACGGCGAAAGTACGTTTGAAAGCATTGAAGAGTGTGCAAATAAGCTGATCGGGTATATCGACGCGGAGCACAATGGCAGCGTGTTTGCCCTTTGCGGGCTTTCCATCGGCGCGCAGATAGCGGCGGAAGTATTGTCCCTTCGGGTGGATATTGCACAGTATGCAGTATTGGAAAGCGCGATGGTCATTCCCATGAAAAGCGTACATTTTCTCGCAGCTCCGATGTGCAATAGCTCATACAGCCTGATCAAACGGCGATGGTTTGCAAGACTGCAGGCAAAATCACTGTGTTTGCCCGACGATATGGTGGAGCGATATTATGCCGATAGTTTGCGTATATCCAAACAATCCTTACTCAACATGATGCTGAGCAACAGCAGTTACCGTTTAAAAAAGGGCCTGTCAAATACGCACGCAAACGTGCTTGTAATGGTAGGCGAACGGGAGCTTGGCGCTATGAAGCGATCGGCGCAGGCGCTCCATATGGCTATTGCACAAAGTAAGCTGTATGTTGCGCCCGCTATGAAGCACGGGGAGTTGAGCCTCAAGCATCCCACAAAATATACGGCCATTTTGAGGACGTTTTTTCAGGGCGGCTTCGGGGGGTGTGAAAAATTTCAATCCACCACCTGCAACCAAATCTGACGATTGGTTGTGCAGCGTTTAGCTGCACATCATTCCTTGCAGAATACCCGAATGTGCCATTCGGGTGCGCGTCAGATATGCGAAAAAAACGTATGACAACGCACTTTTCACCACAAGAAAACCGCTGCAAAGTCCAAAGGACTTTGCAGCGGTTTTATAAATGTTAGGAATGTTGTGGTTTATTTCCCCGCCATCTGCAGCGCGGCACCGACTGCGGCGTCGAATAGTTTCAACACCTCATCAGCCTCGCTTTCGTTTATCACAAGCGGCGGCTTGATCTTGAGCACATTTAAGCGGTAGCCTGCCTCGCCCAATATGAGGCCCATGGAGACCGCCACAGCCTTCACCGTCTGCGCAAGGCGCAGCGCGGGCTCCTTTGTAGACAGGTTTTCCACAAACTCGACGCCGATATGCAGGCCCACCTGCCGCACATCGCCGATGCAGGGGTATTTCTTTTGCAGCTCCAGAAGTCCCGCGGCGAAACGTGCGCCCATCGCGTTGACGTTTTCAAGAATATGATCCCGCTCGATGATTTCGAGCTGCTTAAGCGCCGCCACCTGCGCGATGCTGTTGTTGGAGAACGTGTGGATGTCCTCGCCCAGAGGGCCAAAGCCCTCCACGCGATCGTGTACGATAATGGCGGCGATGGGAAGCCCCGCGCCCAGCGCCTTTCCCATGCAGATGATATCCGGCTCCACCTCATACTTGTTGGAGGCAAAATAATCGCCGATGCGGCAGAATGTCTGCATTTCATCGAAAATTAAGAGGGCGCCGAACTCATCGCACAATTGCCGTAATCCCTCCAGGTACCGCTTGGGCATGGGGATCTGCCCGCCGCTTGCCTGCAACGGTTCTACAATAATGCCCGCCACTGGGCCGCTCACGCCCGAACGCATGGTTTCCCTTGCCACCTTCAGGCAGTAATCAATACAGTCCTCAGGATTATCGGTATCCGTCCAGCGGTACAGGTAGGGGTTAGGCACGCGGACGAATACGTCGTTTAACACGCTCAAAAAGCTGTTGAACCCGGTGAACATGCCCGCCGTCTTGGTGCAGATCCAGGAAGCGGCGCCCGTCGTGAGCGAGGTGCCGTGGTAGCCATCCTGCAAAGAGATAAATTTGCGCGCGCCTTTGACATGCTTGACCGCAAGCTTCATAGCAGCCTCTATTGCGGCGCTGCCGCCCACCGTAAACAGCACGCGGTTGAGGTTCTTCGGCGCAAGCTCAGCGAGCCGTTTAGCCAGCGCATAACGCGGGCGGTTGTCGCTGTTCTGGTTCAAGTGCCCCAGCGTGCCCATATGCGCCGAGACCGCATCGCGAATTTCCGCATTGGCGTGGCCCAAATAAAGCGCCCAGCCCTGGGAGGTGCAGTCGATGTAGCTTTTGCCCTGCAAATCATAAAGCCGCACACCGCTGCCGCGTTCAAAGCAAACGCCGTGCTGGCCGCTGCCCAGCATAACATAGTTGTTGTATTCGGCAATGGTTTCGGGCGTCACGGCGTTAATGGCTTCCAACGTTTTGTCCATATCCATATTCCTTTCCGTATGTTATCCTTTTAGCGCTTCGGAAATATTGTTTGGAGTGATTGCCCGGCTTCCAGCCTCGATTTCGCGGATGATGCGCACTACGGCGCTGTTGACGGGAGTAAATACCCCTAATTCCTCGCCCTTTTGCGCGATCCAGCCGTTTAAAGTATCCACTTCCGTTTTGCCGCCGCGCAGAAGCGATGTCAGCGAGGACGAGCGGAGCCTCCAGTACTTAATCCCGACAATGAGTAGCGTAATATGCCTGCGTACCCGATCCCAAAGTCCATTCCCTTTGATGAATTTATAATAGTCGAGCTTCCCGCCAAACGGGGGAACCTGGATGCCCAAGGCGCTTGCTATCTGCAGATCTTCCCGTACAATTTCTATAAAGAACCGGCGCGCAACCGGGCACAGCAGCATCTTCCCGAGCGTCTCACCCGCCATAGCGCCACCGCAGGTGATGCCGGAATTGATGATGAGTTTTGCGAACATGTCGGAAAGGTATGCTTCCGTCAGTTCCGTGGGCGCCATACTGGAAAGCGCTTTTTGAATAGGGATCAGACGCGCGTCGCTTCCGCCGCGCATCATGCCTAAGAGAAAGCCGCCTTCCCCGGTGAGATCCATGTGCGTATCC
>JAEZIE010000267.1 GCA_023416175.1 Bacillota bacterium | reverse complement strand
AACGCGGCCTGGTTGAGGGAGAGTTCAGAAGCCACCGCGGGCAGCAGCTTGCCGCGCAACGTACCCGCGCGGTCAATGTGCGTGAAGATGCGCTCGGGCAGGCCCAAGGCGCGGATCGTCTCATAATCCCAATCCTTTTTGACGGGGTTATACAGCATGGAGGTGGTGACATTGGTGTATTCGCTGCCGCGCTCGCCGGTAAAGAAATAGCCCAACAGGTCCGGCATCAAAAGCATGCAGGAAGCGGCGTCAAGCGCGGCGTCGCCTTCGCGTTTTCTGCGGTGGAGCTGGTAGACGGTATTGAAGTTCATGCTGGCAAGGCCGGTGCGTGAAAACAGCGTTTCCTTGGGGACCACCTGCCATGCTGCTTCCATATCGGCGTCTAACGCCTGCCGGTAGCAGCGGGGGTTGCCTAAGAGTGCGCCGTTTTTGTCCAGCAGGCCGTAGTCCACGCCCCAGGTATCCACGCCGAAAGCATGGAGATCGCCTTCCTGTAACCGGGAAAACGCGGCAAAGCCTGCCTTCATCTGCTGGTAAAAGTCCAGCACGTTCCAATACAGTACGCCGTTGAGGGGGATGAAGTTGTTTTCAAACCGGTGGAGTTCCTCAAGCGTAATGCGCTTCCCGTTAAAACGGCCCAGTATGGCCCTTCCATTGCTTGCGCCAAGGTCAAAGGCGAGTAGGGTCAAATTCGGCATAGCGGTTCTCCTGCTCTATTGCATTAAAGAAAAAGGAATTGCGTATGATGGCGGATAAAATTCAAAAATCAGAATCGATCAAAATCATGGCTTAATTGTATGGAAATAAAGAAGGGAAGGGAACGCGGAACACAAGTCCGCGTTCCCTTATAATCATCGTTACGCGATGGGCTTCGCGTTAGCCAGCAGGTATTTTTCCGCCTCGGGGTTCCACAGGTTGTTGTGTTTCACCACCAGCTCGTGAAGGGTTTTGAATACGGGGTCCGTCTTGCCCTTCTCTTCGAAGTCCACAATGGCCGTCAGCGGCATGCTGATTTGGGTATAGATGAGCTTCTTGCCGCCGGGGATGTGCGGGAGATCGAGCGTGGTGCGAACGACACTGTCCAGACCGCCGACATGCGTGATCATGGAAGCGGGGTTCAATTTGCCCGCCGCCATCATTTCGATGGCTTCGCGCATATCGTCTGTGTTGCCGCCCGAGGTCCCCACGATGTGGTGCGCGGCGTAGTGGACGTTGTAGAAGTTGAGCTCCGCCTTAAACTCGGTGTTGGAGGGGCCTGCGAAGAAATTCAGGCAGCCGTCAAAGCCAAGTATGGCGTTGCCCTGTTCCACAACGGGCTTCACAGGAGCGAACACCATGACGTCGTCATAGCCCGTGCCGCCGGAGAGCTCCATCAGCTTGGCGACGGGATCGCTTTCCTTGGCGGTGTTGAGGTAAATGAGCGTGATGCCCAGTTCCTTAGCGTGCTCCACAGTGTAGATGCTCTGTGCCCGATTTAGGCGCGCGTCGTCGATATCCGTCACTACAATGAGGCTCGGCCTGCGGTCGCAGTGCAGCGCATAATCGATCGCCCCAAGACCCATGGGGCCTACAGCAGCGAGCAGGGCAAGCTTGCCACCCTCTACAATACCCATCTGGTGCACATAGCTGCCGGGCTTGGTGTGGTACATGGCGTGGTAGGTGCCTATGATGCAGCTGACGGGCTCAGCCAGGGAGCCGTAGAAGTATACGTCCGAATCATAATGGAAAAGGCAATCCATCTCCATGATTTCCATAGGAATGTTTACAACCGTGGCGTTGCCGCCGCAATTGCGGTAGGAGTAGCCGGGTGCCTCCAACGAGCCCTTGTAGAAGTGTGCGGGCTGTATGGCAAAATGATCGCCGGGTTTGAATTTATTCTTCCACTTTTCGCCCACTTCCAGGATTTCGCCGCAGAACTCGTGGCCGATAATGGTGGGATTGGTGGCGACGTCGTTGGGAACGCGTTTGTGGGCGGGGCCCTGGATAGCAGCCTTATAAGAGCTCATGCAGATACTGTCCGAGATAACTTTTGCGCGCACCTCGTCGGGCTTGAGGGCGTCAAGTTCAAATTCTTCCAGCCTGAGGTCGTTTGCTCCGTAAAGCCGTACTGCCGTTGTTTTCATAATCGTTTCCTTTCCGGGCGATGGGCCCTGCCTCGATTTACAATATTTTCTTTTCTCCGCGTTCATGCGCGATGAGCGCCCGTGTCGCGTTGATTAAATTGGAAAACTGCGGATCCTCCATGGCCTTACATACAAAATCCTGCCGGGGGGAGTTGATGTCCTCGCCGCTGATTTCAAACATGCCATAGGTTTTGCACAGCGCGCGCAGCCGGTCAAGCTGGGCGCGGGTGTTGCGCGGCGGCATATAGGTGACGGCGCGCACGTTATAGTCCTTCAATACGCCGAACAGCTCGTCGAGGTAATCGTCCTCAAACTTCTGCGCCTTCTTATCGCCGGTTACGCTGTCCGCCACATCGCCCAGGTAGGCGTAGCAGAAAATCGCGCCGACATCGTTTGCGAGCTTTACAGCCTCAGTAAGCGGTAGGCATTCGTCCGTCGCAGGGATAAACACAAGCGGCACAAAGGCACTTTTCAGTATACCTAACAAATCGTAATCATAAAAGAGATAGCCGGTATCCAGTAGCAGTTTCTTCTGCTTTTCTAAGAGCGTTACGCCCAGTTTTTCCAAAAGGACGGTTGTGCCCTCTCCGCGGCCCGCGGCTGACACGATCTTATGCGCAAGTGCATACATCAGGTGACGCTCCGTCACGCTGCCGCCCAAGGCATACTGGGAAAGGGGCAGCACATCCGCGTCAAAATCAAGGCGGATACCGTGTGGGGAAAGCATTGCGTCTATCTTTTGCGTCATCGCCCGGTTTCTTACATTGCGTTTTTCCCGAAGCGGGGCAAAGGCCGCCTGCAGCACGTCGATGTTTTCATGCGGGACGGCGTGCATCGTCATATAGCTTACACCGGATTGATCCGGGTTGTTGGTGGTGCGGTGAGCAAGCGGCGTCCCGGCCATGTTCACCCGGCACTCCATGCCGATTGTGGTCGGTACCCCAAGTATGGTACCCGCATCCAAAAACTCCTTCGCGCCGCCGATGCTGTCATGGTCCATAATGCCCGCGGTGCACAATCCCGCCGCGCGCGCAAAATAGACCGCCGCCGTCGGCGAGTACGGGGAAAAGGAGTATGTTGTATGAATGTGGTTGTTGATATAACGCGGATCGGTCGGCGGCAATGTCGCCGTAGCTGCGATCGTCCGTAACGCGGTAAGGCGTGCCTCTTTTCCGGGCTGGTTGAGCTCTTGCAGTATTCGTTGATCCATCATATCTTTACTTACCCTTCCTGCAACTTCATCAATCAGGGGCGTCAATGCAGCATGTTTTGCCCGCCGGTGACGGGGATAGCCTGGCCGGTCTCATAATCCTGCTCTACGGCGTAGAAGATCGCTTTTGCTACATCCTTGGGGAAGCAGCCGCGTTTCATGGGGACTAGGCCTTCATAATGACGCTTGACATCCGTGGTGGTCTTGGCGCCCGGTACCTTGCCTGCGATCAGGTACTGCACAAACAGGCCGCGCTCCGGATCCATCCACAAGGGGCCGTCCAGGAAGTTGCCCGGGCAGATGGCGTTGACCTTGATCCGGTAGGGGCAAAGCTCCAGCGCGAAGCTTTCCACGAGACCGATGCCGCCAAACTTACTGCCCGCGTAGGCGAAGTTCTTGTTGGAGCCGGTAAGGCCGCTTTTGGAATTGATCTGTATGATATCGCCGGACCAATCGGGGTTCGCCTGGAACTGCGCTTTCATGACGCGGGAAGCGTACTTGGAGCAGAGGAAGAATGCCGTGTAGTTGATGGAAGTGACGAATTCAAAATCCTTCTTTTCCAGTTCGTCCAGACTCCCTGCTTTCAATACCCCTGCGTTGCTCACAAACAGGTCCAGCCCATGGAAACGCTCCACCGTTGCGCCAATCATGGCGGCGACGCTTTCTTCATTGGAGACATCGACTTTTACGGCAAAAGCGCGCTCGCCAAGCTCACTGGCAACCTGAGCCGCCAGCGTTTCATTCAAATCCGCCACCACGACACATGCGCCTTCACGATATAATTCCTCCGCAATGCCACGGCCAAAGCCCTGTGCGCTGCCCGTGACGATGGCGATTTTTCCACCCAGTCTGCCGGGGACGCTCTGGCGATGCTTGGCGTGTTCCGCAGCGAGTTGTTCCCATTTGCCCATATCCAACATGTTTGATTTCCTCCCGGCAACATTGCATATCTCATGTATCGTAGAGTCTGCTATATAGGATAGCATACCATACAACGGCGCGCGGTGTAAAATATTTTCACCCTTAATGTTTAAAAGTAACAACAAAATGCTATCCCATCACAAGAAATGAACATCGCTTGCCGTCTTTGCTGCGCGCATGCTATGATGCCGTAGAAGGGAACAATTGTAAGAAAAGCGGGGTGGAACCATGCAGCAGAATACAAACGCTTGTGTGAGCGTCCTGATCGTAGAGGACGACGCCGTGATCGCTGGAGTCGTTGCAAAAGAGCTTGCCCGGTGGGGGTATATGCCCTGCATGGTCGAGGATTTTTCCGACGTGATGCAGGCGTTTTTTAAGTGCCGCCCACAGCTTGTGCTGATGGATATCGCACTTCCTTATTACAACGGATATTACTGGTGTACCGAGATCCGCAAAGTTTCCGACGTGCCGGTCGTGTTCCTTTCCTCCCGCTCGGAAGATATGGATATCGTCATGGCCATGCAGATGGGTGGAGACGATTATTTAGTGAAGCCGTTTTCTATGGAGGTGCTCATCGCCAAGCTGCAGGCCGTGTTAAGAAGAAGCGGCGGGCAAGCGGCGCAGGAGCCGGAGTTTTGCGGAGCACGGCTTTCTTTCATGGAAGGGTGCCTCTATACAAAAGAAGGAAAGCTGGAACTGACCAAGAACGAGCTGCGCATTTTGCAGCTGTTGCTTGCGCACAAAGGCCAGACTGTCTCCCGGGAGGAAATCATGCTCCGGCTTTGGGACAGCGACAGCTATATCGACGACAACACCCTTACCGTCAACATGAACCGTTTGCGGCGCAAGCTGGAGCCTGCAGGGCTCTCCGGCTGCATCGTGACCCGCAAGGGGGAAGGGTACCAGCTTCTTGATGAGCCGGGAGCGGAAGCATAGGGGGAACCAATATGCCGCGCAAGCGTAAGGAGAAAACGAAAAAGCGCATGCCGTTTTGGCGGGGCGTTCTTTCCTATATTGGATACCGTAGGGCGCTGTTTGTGTTCTATATCCTGAGCAACGTTCTGGTAACTAGTTTTTGGATGCTCAACGGTACGCCGGACGAGGATGTTGGGTACAGCCTGCTGCTGGGCGCGTTTGTGTTGATACTTATCGTGGGGTTGGATCTGTTTGCCATGCTGCGAAGGCTTCGGGCATTGATGGAGATCCGCGCCCACCTCAACGAATTCGAACAGGAACTTCCCGATGGCGGCAACCGCGTGGAACGCCTCTACTGTGAAATTGCAGACGGTTACTTAACCCGAGCGCGTCAGGAGAAAGAGGAACTTTCCATGTCCCACCGGGCAACGATTTCCTATTTTACATTGTGGATGCACCAGATCAAGACGCCCATCGCCGCCATGCGCCTGCTTTTACAGAGTTCGGAACCCGACCGCACACTGATGGGCCGTCAGCTCTTTGAGGTGGAACGGTACGCGGAGCTAGCCATGCAGTATGTGCGCGCGGCGGATATCGGGGCAGACCTATTGCTTGCTCCCTGTAGCCTGGAGCCCTTGGTGCGCGAAAGCATCCGCAAATATGCGCCGCTGTTTATCGCAAAAGGGCTTAGCGCGGAGGTGGGGGATATTTCGCTCACTGTGCTCACCGACGCGAAATGGTTCGCGTTTGTGTTGGAGCAGCTGCTTTCCAACGCCGTAAAATACACGCAAGAGGGCGGCATACGGGTGTATCTGGAAGGCGGCACGCTGATATTGGAGGATACCGGCTGCGGTATCCGGCCGGAAGATATGCCCCGGGTGTTTGAAAAAGGATATACCGGCTATAACGGACGGCTCGATAAGCGCGCGAGCGGCATCGGGCTCCACCTTGCTCGCCGTGTTGCCGACGCGCTTCGCCTAAAGCTGGAGTTATTTTCTGTGCCGGGGAAAGGCACAAAAGCTGTGATGCGCTTCCCGCAGGAGGATAAGGAGATATTCTCTTGAGCAATGTGACAAAACTGTAAGCCGCGCCCTTTAAACTGTAAGCCGGTTCGATGGAAGCCGGTAGTGAAATTTGATACGATTCCTCCATCACATTGCCTCAATGGCAAAGAGGAGGCTACCCAATGGAACTGTTGAAGATCGATCATGTCAAGCGCGTATTCAATACGCGTTTGGGGCTCAAACAATGCGTTGCGCTGCGGGACGTCAGCTTTGAAGTCGGTTCAGGTGAGTTCGTGGCCATTATGGGAGCTTCGGGCTCCGGCAAGTCCACGCTTTTAAATATCATCGCCTCGCTGGATAAAGCAAGCGGCGGGGATGTCTACCTTTCCGGCCGCAGCCTCAAGGCGATTCCCGAGCGGGAGCTTTCAGAATTCCGGCGCGACAACCTCGGCTTTGTATTCCAGGACTTTAACCTGCTGGATACGTTCTCTTTGAAGGACAATATCCTGCTGCCTCTCGTTCTAAAACGCACGCCGCTTGCAGAAATGGAAGCAAGACTTCTGCCCGTGGCGCAGGAATTGCGCATCACGGAGCTATTGAATAAATTTCCCTACGAGGTGTCCGGCGGCGAAAAGCAGCGCGCGGCGGTGGGCCGCGCAATCATTACCAACCCGCAGCTATTGCTTGCGGATGAGCCTACGGGCGCTTTGGACTCCCGCTCTTCCGCCAATCTGCTCACATTATTCGGGGACTTAAACCAAAAGGGCCGCACCATATTGATGGTGACGCATAGCGCGCTTGCCGCAAGCCACGCCGGGCGCGTGCTGTTTATAAGAGACGGCGAGATATTCAGCCAGCTTTACCGCGGGGAGGACAACAACCGCGCCTTCTATGAACGCATCATCCACAACCTGACCATATTGGAAGATGGGGGTGCGCAGGGTGAATAAGGGCTTTTACTTCAAACTTGCGCGTTCTAATGTCATGCGCAGCCGCCAGGTGTACGTGCCGTATTTTTTGGCGACCGCCATCATCAGCGGCGTGTATTTTTTAATACTGGCCATGATATTTTCGCCGGGGATCAAGAACGTGCCGGGTGGGTCGACCGCACAGGCGATGTTTACGGCGGGCATCGTTGTATTTACGCTGTTTGCGTTCTTCTTTATGCTCTATATCAATGCGTTCTTGGTCAAGCGTAGAAAAAAGGAGTTTGGCCTCTATAGCGTATTGGGTATGAACCGGCGGCAGGTTGCGCGCGTGCTCAAATGGGAGAACCTCATCGTGGTGGGTACGGGAGGCGTTGCAGGCATCGTGCTGGGCATGATCGTGGGTCGCTTGCTGTTTTTGCTGCTGATGCGTATGCTGCGAGCGGTGGAAGGCAGCACGTTTGTACTACCCTGGCTTGCGTTTGCGGGTACCGCTCTGCTTTTCTTTGCGGTGTTTGCCGCCACCTCACTTTACAACGGTATCCGTATTCGTGTAGCGGATACGGCGGATCTATTAAAGAGCGACCGCAAGGGGGAAAAAGAGTCTAAGGCCATTGTACCTGCCGCCATATTCGGGCTATTGCTGTTGGGGCTTGCGTACCTGGTGGCTATTTTCTCCAATAACATGGGGATGGCAATGGGGCTGTTTTTTCCGGCGGCATTCGTTGTAATTATAGCGACGTATCTATTGTTCCATGCAGGCAGCATCGCGTTTTTACGGCTGCTGCGGCGTAACAAAAAGCTATACTATAAGCCGGAAAACTTTATCTCCATTTCCTCCATGTTTCACCGCATGCGGCAAAACGCCCGTGGGCTTGCGAGCATCTGTGTATTCTCCACCATGCTCATTGTA
>JAEZIE010000248.1 GCA_023416175.1 Bacillota bacterium | reverse complement strand
ATGCAGGTACATGCTACGCATACCTTCGTTATTACTTGGAATATTACTTTACCGTCTGGGGGCAGTTCAGTGCCTCTTTTTTTATTCAAAATTTTTTTCAAACCCATTGACAAACACCCTAACACTTGTTAGTATTACTAACGAACGTTAGTTAATGGACGGTGGTAAAATGGATACAAAACAGAAAATCCTGTACGCAGCGCTTGATTTATTCAGCCAAAAAGGGTATGACGCCGTTTCTGTACGGGATATCGCGCGGGCGGTGGGCATTAAGGAAAGCTCGCTCTATAATCATTTTCAAAACAAGCAGGACATCTACTACTCTATTTTCGCTTTTTGCATGACAAAGGGGGAGAAAGTCGGGCATTCACTTGATCTGACCAACGAAGAAAACCGTTACGTGGTGGATGAACACATCCGCGGCCTGTACCGCAATATCACGCCCCAACAGTTTGCTCATCTGACGGAGACGCTGTTTGATTATTATTTTACGGATGAGCTGAACGTAAAGCTGAGAAAAATGCTTACCATTGAACAATACCGGGATGAGGAAGCTGCAAAACGTTTTCGGGAGAATGCCTTTGACGCCGCGCTTACTTACCAAACCGAGCTGTTCGCCGCGCTGATTGAGGAAGGGCTTTTCAGCAAGGCGGACCCTTACATGCTCGCGCTGGCATTTTATTCGCCCATATTTTTGCTGTTTTATAAATTTGACGCTACACCCGAAGGTCATGCAGAAGCAAGATCGCAGTTTTTGCGCCACATTGATCATTTTGTAACGACATACGGCATTCAGGGAACGGAAAGAGAGGAAGAAAAATGAAAGTCGCCATCATCAACGGAAACGCCCGCCACGGAAGTACGTGGCACTGCAAAGAACTGTTCCTTGAGGAACTGCGCAAACGCACGGATGTCGCAGTGACCGAGTTTACGCTGCCCAAGGATATGCCGCATTTTTGCGTGGGGTGCTTCAACTGCTTTTTTAAAGGAGAGGATAAATGCCCACACGCGAACAGCATGCAGCCCATTGTGCAGGCGATGATCGAGGCGGATATTATCGTACTCACTTCGCCTGTCTATGTGTTTGACATTTCAGGGCAGATGAAAGCGTTTTTAGACCATCTTGGTTACATGTGGATGGTACATCGGCCGCACCCGTCCATGTTCCATAAGATCGGCGTTACTATCTCCACCACGGCGGGGGCGGGGTTGTCCCACACCACCAAGACCATGGCAAGCAGCCTGCGGTACTGGGGCACAAGGCGCGTGCTTTCCTTCCAAAAACCGGTCAATGCGGTATCGTGGGATGGTATTCCGGAGAAAACGCGTGCGGGTATCCTTCGTGGGATACGGGCCCTTGCGGAAAATACGTTTAATAGCTTACGGCATGTTGATCGGCTACCGGTTCCGCTTAGACAAAGAAGCATGTTTTTCATGATACGCAGTATGATGAGAAAAGGCGGCTGGAATGAAAAGGACCGTGTGCATTGGGAAAATCAGGGATGGACGAAGGATAAGAGCCCCTTTTCCTGCGGAGGTTGATAATTCATAAGGAGGCCTGATCCGGGCCGGTCCCCCCAAAAACCGAAACAAAAAACGCCGACCGTTTATAAGAGGGTCGGCGTTTTGCTCTATGTTAAGTATAAATTTACCGCACGTCCTTCTCAAAATGCTGGTAGTCTTTTACCGTCTTCCAATTGCCGCCCCATTCCCAGCCGTGTTTGGTGAAGAGCTTGTATACTAAATCATCACGGTCGATTTTGCCCGGAAAATCCTTGGAGCGGTCCGCATAGGGAGCACCGTTCTTTGGGGAGACGGCGCCCTTTTTCACGTACGGGTTGAGCTTGGGGTTGATGTCGATCGCCATGCCGTAGCTGTGCAGCGAGAGCTTCTTGCTGCCCGATACGGTGCGGTAGTTGAACGAGGAGGTGTTGTTCGCTTCCGTGGAGCGCTTGTCGTCGGCGTCAAAATCGTCCACCAGCCTTACCGAAGTAAAGGGATATTTGCACCGATACAGCTCGCAGAATATCTCCATCAGCTCGTCCGCAAGCTTTTTGTGTACAATCAGCTCGCCAGTTTTGACATTGCCTTCAAAATCATAATACAACAGGCCAATGTAGCGCAAATCGTCGTAATGAATTTTCGCCTTGCTGTCATCCGCCGGGTAGCTTACCCCTGCGATGCGCTCTTTCATTTCATCGTTCAATTCCATATAAAAGAAGCCGTCTACGGACCCGAACTTTTCAGGTTCCACAGCCATGGCGGGGGCAATGACCTCGGGCGTAACGGAAGGCGAGGACATGTTTGCGGCGGGCGAATTGGCAGGAGAAACGCTTGCGGGCGGCATCGGGGAAATTGCAGGGTCAGTCTTCACCGGCCCATATTCACCAGGAGCGGCGCAGCCGGAAAAAAACATGATTAGCAGCAAAAAAAATGCGCAGGATTTGCGGATATCCATAAAGGTTGGTAATCCCTCCTTGATTACGTTCATGTATTGGATAGTTTATCCGCAGGTAAGCCTATTCATGTATTCATAAATTTAAAAGTTGCCACACATATATAGCGTATAAGCAGCGCAAATTTTGATACCAGCAATAAAAAGCGGCCATCCAATTGGATGCCGCTTCAGAATGTCCAAAACCTGCTTGGGGTTTCAAGGTATCGGTGCTTTCAGCACCGACGATTATTTTTTTTGTTTTGGGGAAACTGCGTTTCCCCAATCCCCGTCCTAAAGTGAGCCTGTACTCAGGGGGCGCGGGGGGCGGAGCCCAATAAAAAAAACTATCGTCGCCGCTGCAGGTGGCGATACCTTATTAAAAATAATAAACAATATGTAGATGCCTTTTTAACACGCTTAAGCGGCCATCCGTTTGGATGGCCGCTTGTATAGAGGTGCATGTTTATTCGTCCTTGAACGCCTCATAGATGGCACGCACGGCGGTCGGGAACTCGTCGCTTTCCACACCCACGATGATATTCATTTCGCTCGAGCCCTGGTCGATCATGCGGATGTTGACGCCCGATTTTGCCAAAGCGCCAAAAAGCTTTGCCGCAATACCGATCGAGTGCACCATGCCGCGGCCGACGGTGGCAATTAAGGCAAGGTTGTCGTGGATTTCCACGCAGTCGGATTCACAGACTTGCATGAGCTCATCGAGCACCGCATTACGCTTTCCTTCCAGCTGGGAATCCGCAAGCACGACGGACATCGTATCGATGCCGGTCGGGATGTGCTCGAATGAAATGTTGTGATTTTTAAGCACGGAAAGCACCTTGTAGCCAAAGCCTACTTCGCTGTGCATGTTGTCCTTGGCAATGGCGATTACGGTAAAGCCGGTGTGCCCGGCAATACCGGTGAGCTTGCCGCCTAAAGGTTTGCCGTCGTCGTCCGGGATGATGAGCGTTCCTGGCTCCTCCGGCGCGTTTGTATTGCGCACGTTGATTGGGATGCAGGCCTGGCGTACGGGGAAAATGGAGTCCTCATGCAGTACGGTTGCACCCATGTAGGCAAGCTCGCGAAGCTCCGAATAGGTGATGGAACGGATGGGCTTGGGGTCGTTCACGATGCGGGGATCCGCCATTAAAAAGCCCGAAACGTCCGTCCAGTTTTCATACAGGTCGGCGCTCACGCCTCTAGCTACGATCGCGCCGGAAATATCTGAGCCGCCACGCGGGAATACTTTGATGCTTCCGTCGGGCAGTATGCCGTAAAATCCCGGTATCGTAACGTGTTTTTTGCCTGCAAGCTTTTGCTCCATGAGCGCCTGTGTGCCTTCTGCGTCAAACTTGCCTTCAGCGGTAAAACGAATCACTTCCGCAGCGTCCACAAAGGTAAAGCCAAGATAGTTTGCGAGCAGCAGACCATTTAGATATTCCCCGCGGCTGGCAGCATAATCCGCAGACGCGCCATGTTTGATATCCGCCCACACGGTTTGCAGGTAGGGGCGGATGTCTAGCGTTAGCTCCAGTTCCTGTGCAATGTCGATATACCGCTGCGCGATGACGTCAAACACTTCTTCAAAATGCTCGCCCGAGCTTGCAAGCTTCTGGCAGCGGTAAAGAAGATCCGTGATTTTCTCATCCTTATACGTTCGTTTGCCTGGCGCGGATGGTACGACGAACAGGCGCGCTTCGTCGGATAGCATAATCGCCTTGACTTTGCGGAATTGTGCGGCGTCGGCTAAAGAGCTTCCGCCAAACTTTGCGACCTTGACCTTCATCTCTGTGTGTTCTCCTCCGGTTACGGTAAAATTTTCCTACATTCCATGTAATATCTCTTCTCACAGGCTTCGCCCATGGAGAAGGTTTTGCGGGGGAGTGCGCCGTCGTAGACGACGGTGGGGAACAGCTCGCTCTTTTTCATGGCGGGAAGTAAAAAGCCAACAGTATCAGGCTTTTTGGAAAGCTCCATTACAACGTCCGCGCCGTGGATATAGTCTACCTCGCTGTGTATGAACTCTTTTAAAAGCGCGTCGATCGCGTTTTGCAGGGTTCCTACGTTCAGCTGCTGCTTCGGAGCTGCGACCTCAAAGCAGCCCATTTTTCCGCCATAGTAGAAGGGCAGCACATGCGCGCCGTTTTCGGGGTATGCTACAGCATATGCAAGTTGGTCAGCGTTGGCGTAAGAGCGGGTGGATACTTTCCCGTTCTCGGCTGCAAGCAGCTCGCCCAACCGTTCCACGGCGGTTTCGGGTGCAATACCGAAGAGTACGCGATGGATGGGTTCGAATACGATGCCGTCATCGTGCACGTTTTCAATCTCCACCAGCGCGTACCGGGCGGGATGTGTCTCCTGCTCGGAGGCGGGGAGCATCTTTTTGATGTTCTCCCAGGCGGCTTTCGCGGTGGCAAAGGAATGGTTGCCGTCTCCCATTGCAAAGAGCAGGGGAGCATGTCCCTCGCCGTACTTTGCTTCAAACGCGGCTTTGTCGGTCAGGCGTGCTAACGCTTCGAGCACGGCCTTGATATCCTCGGCGTTGTTTACCAAATGGCCGCTGACATGCCCGCCGTCCTTCATAAGATCGGTATCATAGAGTGTATTCATACCTGCAGTTTTTGCGGCAAGCGGTTCGATCACAGTACGGTCGGGATCGTCGATGAGTACGAGTATGTGCGGCAATTCCAGCGGCGCGCCCTCACGGATGCGAAGACGGGGGGGAATGCGATCCACAATCGTTCCTTCCGTAGCGCGTATAAGCGTCGTGGCGCCTTTTTTATAATCGTAATGCTCAAGATCCAGCGCTAACACCAGCCCAAGGCGAATCTTGCCTTCCGCCTGGCGGCGCACAAACACAAAGCCGGTCTCCTGTTCTTCCAGAATGTCTTTTTCAAGATATTCTCGCATACTGGCCTGTATGGCTGCGATGCGCTCCGCCTCGCCGGGCTGGCCAAGGTACGCTTCGGGGAGAATCAGGTTGAGCGTGGAGGGTTCAGCACCAATATATGCTTTGGCCTCTTCCCAGTACTCTTTCTGGGAGGTGTACTGGTCGCAAGCGACGACGGCCCATTTGGAAAAATCCGTGTCGGGCTTGGGAAGAAGCACATTTGGGACCTCAACGCCTATGGTGTTCGGGTATTTGTTCATACACTGCCTCCGTGTTGTTCTTTGGCGCTAGCCAAGCAGCAAAACTTCATAAGCCCCTTCGGGCATTCAGCAGAGTTCGGGGTTCAGGCAGAATGTACGCACGCGCACCATGCCTTCGATTTCGTTCAGGCGGGCGTGCGCCTGGGCAGGCAAAGGATTATCAAGATCCAGTATGGAATACGCGATATCTCCGCGGCTTTTGTTGATCATGTTTGTGATATTGCCGTTCTCGGCCGCGATAATTGCGGTAATTTGGCCTACCATGTTGGTAATATTGCGATGCAGCGCGCATACGCGGTAAGAGCCGGAAGGGCCCATCACACACTGCGGGAAGTTGACGCTGTTGGTGATGTTGCCATAGGTCAGATATTCATCCAATTCCCGCGCCGCCATCCGCGCGCAGTTCTCCTCACTTTCGGGCGTTGTCGCGCCAAGGTGCGGCACACAGATCACATTGGGACGGTTTAAGAGCGCTGCTTCCGGGAAATCCGTCACATAGCGGGAGAGCGTGCCCGTTTCTAGCGCTGCAAGCGCCGCTGCGGTATCCACAAGCTCGCCGCGCGCAAGGTTCAATAAGATTGCGCCGGGCTTCATCATAGAAAGCGTGCGGGCATTGATAAATTTCCTTGTCGCTTCCATCAGCGGCACATGGATGGTCACATAATCGCAGCGGGGGAGCATCTCTTCCAGGGAGCCCGCGCGGCATACCGTGCGGGAAAGCCCCCAAGCGTGTTCAACCGAAATAAACGGGTCATATCCGGTAACCTGCATGCCGATGGCGTCCGCATCGTTTGCGACCATGACGCCGATGGCCCCAAGGCCGATAACGGCCAGCTTTTTCCCGGCAAGCTCGCTGCCCACAAACATACGCTTGCCCTGTTCCACCTGCAGCGGAATATCTTCTCCGGAGAGGTTGTTGGCCCAAGCAACGCCTTCCAATACATTGCGGGAGGCTAATAGCATGCAGCAGAGCGCCAGTTCCTTTACGGCGTTGGCGTTTGCCCCCGGAGTATTGAATACAGCGATACCGGCTTGCGTGCATTGCTCGATGGGGATGTTATTCACGCCTGCACCCGCGCGGGCGACGGCAAGGAGGGAAGGGTTGAGCGGCCTTTTTCGGCAGTCCGCGCTGCGGACGAGTATGGCAACCGGGTCCTCTTCGTGATCGGAAACGACGTAACGGTCGGAACTAAGCGCCTCATAGATCGCATCCGATATGGCGTTGAGCGTTAAAATGTTCTGCATACCCCTTTTCAAACCTCTCTATCAAAATATATAGTACGCGTTAATTCCGCGAACAATACGACGCTGCAGCCACAAAACGGATGCTGTTACCGGAGAGGAACCGCCAAAAGGGCAGCCCCCCACATATTAATAGCATTATACCGCCTGACGGGGGATTGCGCAATGCGCGATTACCCCATGCACACCCCAGGACGAACGACTCGTTCACCGTTCCCAGGCGGTGGTCATACATTAAAATAGTACCAAGGCAGGGGGTGACGTTAAGGCATGGTCTTTGTTTTCGATCCGAAATCCGGGGAATGGATCATACGGGAAACAAGACCCGAGGAACCCATGCCGGGCAGCACAAACGGCCTGTTGAGCGTACGCGCGTTCCGGGGAAAAAGCGAATCTCCTATACTATGGACGGATCTAAGAGCCGTCGCCGCCGTAGAAAAACTGCTAGCCAGTTTTAAGCATCCCGTACGCTACGCCTTTCGGCGCGTGGCCGAAGGTTCTCATGTGGGGCAATCGTCGCATTATGCAGGACTTGCCTTTGATTTTGGTTACAATCTCAACAGCGCAAGCCAGATTTCGCTCGCGCGCTGCGCGCTTACGGTAGCAGGGTTTCAAAGTGTGGAGCCATTGTTTACAACGCCAGGCTGGGTGCATGCTGAAATTAGCATTTTGCCCCCGGCCAGTCTTTGCGGCGGATATCCGCGCATCGAACAGGGTATGCGGGGCGTGCACGTATTTGTTTTGCAGGACTCCTTGCTGCAGCACGGAGTTTCCTCTTCCGGCCTGACTGGCTGCTTTTCCGCCTCCACCGCTGCAGACGTACGGCGTTTCCAACAGAAGAACGGCTTGCCCGTCACGGGCATTGTAGAGGGAGCAACCTGGCAGGCGCTGATGAAGCCCAGCCTGGAAAGAGGATAATAACAAGAGAGGGCGTACCCTCTCTTGTCAATCCATTTCAATGAGTCTTTTCTGTCTACAGTTCAATGCCTTCAATCTGCATCGGCTGGTTGAGCAGGGCTTCAAACCGGGGACGGTAGGTTTCCGGGTCCCCACTGGTGTGGAAGGAAACGCTGCCGATCCCCTGCGAATTTTCCAAGTCCTGTTCGCGCAGTACCTGCCGCAAGGTTTCCGCAGCGGTTTGCCCGCCGTCAAAAAAGCGCGGAGAGCCGGAAAAGTGGCGTTCCGCATAGGCGGCAAGCTGGCGCTGGAAAAAGAGGTAATGCGTGCAGCCCAGCACAATGCCATCCACTCGTTCCCCTTCATAGGGCGCAAGCGTTTCTTCTAAAAGATCGGAATAGGCATCCGGATCGAACAGGCTGGCTTCCACGCGTCGCACAAACTCCGCGCTGCAGGGTATGTTTTTGACCCTGTCCGGATCGGGCAGGGAGGCGTGAAGCGCCAGATATCTCGGGTGTGTGGCGGTCGCCCGGGTGGCCATCATCAGAATAATGCCATCGCCCGGCATCTCTGCCGCAGGCAGGATAGCAGGCTGTATGCCCACGATCGGAATAGAGGTTTCCCGCTGCAGCACAGGCAGCGCCACGGCGGTGGAGGTATTGCAAGCCAAAAGCACCGCCTTTACGCCCTGCTTGATAAAATACTGGACCGCGCTGCTTGAAAGTGCGAGTATCTCCTCCGCGCTGCGTGAGCCATAGGGAGCATTGTGGTTATCGCCGTAATACAGGAAATCCTCTTTGGGGAGCATATGTAAGGCCTGGCGCAGTGTAGATACACCGCCCAAGCCGCTGTCGAATATGCCAATGGGCCTTTTATCCATGAGAGCCTCCAGTAGATCTGATGAACCGCACGCTATTGTACGGCAGCCCTATTATATTACACCGTATACGGGAAAAAAGCCACCCTTTTAACATAGGTAATGGGAAAAGACCGGACTGAACGAAAGAGGATACCCCTGAACGGGCACCCTCTTCAAATAAATATGACGTGCCGCTATGACGGCTTCACACATGGTTTAAACCCTTATGAGCAAGGGTCGCTTTATGCAGTTGGCTCAGGCGCCGGCGTTGGCGTCGGTGTTGGCGAGGGAACCGGCGTCGGCGTCGGCGCTAGAG
>JAEZIE010000197.1 GCA_023416175.1 Bacillota bacterium | reverse complement strand
CGCCATGGACGGCATCGCGATCATCGTCAACAAGGAGAACACATTCACCAACCTGACCTCCGAGCAGATCCGCGCCATCTTCACCGGCGAGATCCTCAGCTGGAGCGAGGTTGCGTAACGTACAGATTAGCGCCAGCGAATGGCATGCTGCCGCCCGGAAAACGCTCCCGCGTTTTCGGGCGGCAAACCCGTTCCATAAGCTTGATCAGGGCTAAGTCCCTTAGCCCGCACTGTCTCGGCATTAAGCGGCGTCTTACAGCCGCATCCTAAGGAAAAAGAAAGTACGGGGGAATGTTCATGAAAAAATGGAAGGAACCGGCGATGAAAGCCGTGTTCATCGCGGCGGCAGCCACCTCCATTCTCGCCGTGGGGCTCATATGCGTATTCCTGTTCGCCAACGGGCTCCCTGCCATATTTGAAATCGGACCTGCAAATTTTCTTCTGGGGCGTACCTGGAAACCCGGAAACGATATTTACGGCATATTTCCCATGATCGTGGGCAGCGTCTATGTCACGGCCGGGGCCATGCTCATCGGCGTGCCCATCGGGCTTTTGATGGCGATATTCATGGCGCGATTTTGTCCGCGCTGGCTCTACCGCATATTAAAACCGGCAACGGAGCTTCTGGCGGGGATCCCTTCCGTCGTCTACGGCTTCTTTGGACTGGTGGTCATCGTGCCCTTCGTGCGGGACCAGTTTGGCGGCAGCGGCGCATCCATGCTGACAGCTTCTGTGCTTTTGGGCATTATGATATTGCCCACCATCGTGGGCGTGGCGGAAAGTGCGATTCGGGCTGTACCGGAAAGCTACTATGAAGGCTCGCTCGCTTTGGGCGCAACGCATGAACGAAGCGTGTTTTCTACCCTGGTACCTGCCGCAAAATCCGGCTTGCTGGCCTCGGTAGTGTTGGGTATGGGCCGCGCAGTGGGGGAGACAATGGCCGTCATCATGGTCGCGGGCAACCAGGCGCGCATGCCCGCTGGCATATTGAAAGGGCTGCGCACACTGACTGCGAACATCGTCATCGAAATGGGCTATTCTGCGGATCTTCATCGTGAGGCGCTCATTGCGACTGCCATCGTGCTCTTTATCTTCATACTGGTTATCAACGGGCTGTTTTCCCTGCTCAAAAGGAGGTCGAACCTATGACGGGAGCGAATGCTTCCTACTATAAACTCGTTGCACATCCGGGCAGGGGAAAGGCGATCGTTCTTCGCACGCTTGTTTACCTTGCGGCTGCTATCACCCTGACGGTATTGCTGTTTCTAGTGGGGTATATCTTGGTAAAGGGCGTACCGTATCTTACACCCTCCTTGTTTGCTTGGGAATATACGTCGGAAAACGTATCCATGATGCCTGCCATCATCAACACCGTGCTGATGACGGTGCTTTCGCTCCTTATCGCGGCGCCGCTTGGCATATTCGCTGCCGTTTACCTTGTGGAGTACGCAAAGCGTGGCAATAGGTTCGTCTCTGCAGTGCGCGTTACAGCGGAGACGCTTGCGGGCATCCCCTCCATCGTATACGGGCTGTTTGGGCTTCTATTCTTTGTGACCCGTCTTCAATGGGGCATGTCCCTGCTTGCGGGCGCATTTACGCTGGCGGTCATGATACTGCCGCTCATCATGCGCACCACCGAGGAAGCGCTAAAGGCGGTACCCGACATGTACCGCGAGGGCAGCTTCGGCCTGGGCGCGGGGCATTTACGGACGGTATTTTCCATCGTCCTTCCTGCGGCGGTTCCGGGCATACTTGCGGGCGTAATACTGGGCATCGGCCGTATCGTGGGGGAAACCGCGGCACTCATCTATACGGCGGGTACTGTGGCCAAGGTGCCGGAGAATCTTCTTTCCTCCACCCGGACGCTTTCGGTGCATATGTATTCGCTCGCGCGCGAAGGGCTGCATATCAACGAGACGTATGCGACGGCAGTGGTGCTGCTCGTTGTCGTGGTCGGCATCAACGCGCTCTCTTCCATGGTGGCGCGCAGGCTGATCAAACGCAACGGAATCTAAACCGATTTTTGGTGTATGCCCAACAGTAAGACAGGTAGAACCGGCGAAAGGAAGAACTATGGAAAAGCAGAAAAAGAACATCAAATTTGATATAAAGGATCTTGATCTTTATTACGGCTCTTTTCAGGCGCTTAAAAATGTGGCCATGTCGGTGGAGGAGCGCGAAATCACCGCATTTATCGGTCCTTCCGGCTGCGGCAAGTCCACGCTTTTGAAGACGCTCAACCGCATGAATGATCTAGTGGAAGGCTGCCGGATCGAGGGCAGGGTCACGCTCGATGGCGAGGATATCTATGGCAGCATGGATGTCAACCTTCTTCGAAAGCGGGTGGGCATGGTGTTCCAAAAGCCCAATCCGTTCCCCATGAGCGTTTACGACAACGTTGCCTATGGGCCGCGAACGCATGGCGTACGCGCCAAAGCGAAACTCGACGATATCGTGGAAATGTCGCTTACCAATGCCGCGATCTGGCACGAACTCAAAGACCGGCTCAAAAAGAGCGCACTCGGACTCTCGGGCGGACAGCAGCAGCGGCTATGTATCGCGCGGGCACTTGCGGTAGAGCCGGAGGTGCTGTTGATGGATGAACCCACAAGCGCCCTCGATCCCATTTCCACCTCAAAAATCGAAGATCTTGCCGTGGAATTAAAGTCCAAATATACTATAATCATCGTAACCCACAATATGCAGCAGGCGGCACGTATCTCCGATAAAACGGCATTCTTTCTGCTGGGTGAAGTTATAGAATACGGGGGAACGGAACGGCTCTTTTCCATGCCCAAGGATAAAAGGACAGAGGATTATATCACGGGGAGGTTTGGCTGATGCGAAATAAATTCGATGAACAACTCGATCAACTCAACAAGGAACTCATTGAAATGGGCGGGCTCATCGAGCAGGCCATTCAGAATGCCTGCGCGGCGTTAAGGTCCCATGATGCGCAGCTTGCAAGGCAGGCCATTAAATTCGACCATGAGATCGATGAGAAAGAGCGCAGAATCGAAAGCCTGTGCCTGCGGCTTTTGCTGCAGCAGCAGCCGGTGGCCCGGGACCTCAGGCTCATTTCCTCCGCGCTCAAAATGATCACGGACATGGAGCGCATTGGCGACCAGGCGGCGGATATTTCTGAAATCGTTCTTGTTATGGATGAGAACTTCGATCATGTCCAGCCGGAAGAAATCCCGCTGATGGCGGACGCCACCATCGCCATGGTTACAAGCAGCATCGACGCGTTTGTGAGCCGGGACGAAGCGCTTGCCCGGAAGGTGATCGATGCGGACGACGAGGTGGATGATCGCTTCCTGCAGGTACGCAGTAAGCTGATTGAGCGAATTACGGCGGATCCGCATTCTGCAGAACACGCGCTGGATCTGTTTATGATCACAAAGTACCTGGAGCGCATTGGCGACCATGCGGTAAACATTGCGGAATGGGTGCTGTTTTCCATTACCGGGGTGCATGAATCGTCGGAGCTGGACTAAATAAGCGCAGAATGGCGCTAAGAGGGAAACGGCATGATTTACTATGTAGAGGATGAAACCAATATCCGGGAACTTGTGCTCTATACGCTTGCGCAGACAGGCTTTGAAGCGAAGGGCTTTGAAAATGCGGAGCAGCTCTGGCAGAAGATGAATGAAGCGTTGCCGGAACTGATCCTGTTGGACGTGATGCTGCCCGGCGAGGACGGCGTATCCATATTAAAACGCCTGCGCTCGGCTGAAGCCACAAAAGGCATTCCAGTCATTCTGTTGACCGCCCGCGGCGCGGAATATGATAAGGTGAGAGGACTGGATGGGGGAGCTGACGATTATATTACAAAGCCGTTTGGTATGATGGAACTGATCTCCCGGATCAAGGCGGTATTGCGGCGCTCTTCACCCAGGGAACTGACCGATATTCTCGCGATTGATGAGCTTGTCTTAAACACGGATAAGCATACGGTCTCCTGCGCGGGGGCGAATGTGACTCTTTCCTTCATAGAATTTTCCCTGCTGAGGTTTCTGATGGAAAACCGCGGGCGCGTGTTCACGCGGGATCGCTTGTTAACAGCCGTTTGGGGATATGATTATGCGGGCGGCACGCGTACCGTGGACGTACACATTCAGACTTTGCGGCAGAAGCTGGGGGATTGCGCATATATTGTTGAGACCGTACGCGGCGTCGGCTACCGCGCAAAGGAGTAAGATTGATATGCAAAAGACCGTTAACCGCTACATGGTGCTGCTATCGCTCGTTTGCGTACTGATTTTGGCGCTTTTGACGCTCGGCGTATTCTATGGCGTGCTGACTGCTCAACTGCGGCGGGAGCAGAGGAGCCAGGCGGGCTATGTGGCGGCGGGTATGCAGCTGTTAGGTGATCAAGCGTATCTTAACAGGATCCAGCAGGTGGACGATACGCGCCTGACATTGATTGCAGCAGACGGAAAGGTGCTCTACGACAGCAACGCCAACGCGGCTGAGATGGAGAACCACGGCGACCGCCCGGAATTTATTGCGGCGCTTGCAGCGGGAACGGGGGAAAGCACCCGGCCTTCCGAAACCATTGGAAAAGAAACGCTCTACTACGCCAAAAAACTTCCGGACGGCAGCGTGCTGCGCCTTGCGGATACGCAGGCAAGCATATGGGGCGTACTCTGGCGGATGCTGCCCGCGCTTATCGGTACACTCATTTTGACGCTTATTATTTGCGTGCTGCTTGCCAAACGCATGACGCGGCATATCATATCTCCGCTGAACGCATTGGATCTTGATGATCCGCTCAACAACGAAATTTACGACGAACTTTCGCCGCTGTTATCGCGGTTGGAGGCGCAAAAACGGCAGATCGCCTCTCAGATGCAGGAGCTGACCGTGCGGAGCGACGAATTTTCCGCCATCGCCCACAACATGCGCGAAGGGCTTTTAGTGCTCAACGCCCACGGTATTATACTCACCATCAACCGCAGCGCGCAGCGCCTGTTCCGGGCGGACAGCAAATCTTGCACGGGCAAGCATGTGCTCACCGTGGACCGCAGCCTCACGCTGCAGACGGCGGTGGAACAGGCTACAAAAGGCATCCCCGCTGAACAGATCATACAGCTCAACGGCCGGAGCTACCAGCTCATTGCAAGCCCGGTACGGGAGCGCGCGGCGGTCACCGGCGTCGTGGTGCTGATTATGGATTTTACCGAGCGGGAGGAGCAGGAGCGCATGCGGCGGGAGTTTTCCGCCAATGTCTCGCATGAACTCAAAACCCCGCTGACCTCTATTTCCGGTTACGCGGAGATCATGAAGGACGGCCTGGTAAAGCCGGAGGATATGCAGGGGTTTGCCCGACGCATCCATGAGGAAAGCACGCGCCTTATCGCTTTGGTGGAGGATATTATACGGCTTTCCCGCCTAGATGAAGGGGCGGGTAATTTGCCCTTTGAGCGCGTGGAACTACTGGACCTTGCAAACAGCGTAAAGGAACGGCTGCTGCCTGTGGCGCAGACAAAGGACGTTGCGCTGCACGTGGAAGGCGAGCAGGCCGAAGTGGACGGCGTCAAACAGATACTTGAGGAAATTCTCTACAACCTGTGTGACAACGGCATACGCTACAACAAGCAGGGAGGCAGCGTGACGCTTGCGGTGCTGCCCCAGACGGACGGGCGCGTCAATGTCGTGGTTTCTGATACGGGCATCGGCATTCCGCCGGACCATCAAAGCCGCGTGTTCGAGCGGTTCTACCGCGTGGATCAGAGCCATTCCAAGGAGACGGGCGGAACGGGCCTTGGTCTTGCCATCGTCAAGCGCGGCGCACTGATGCATGGGGCAAAGCTGTCTTTGGAGAGTACAGTCAACAGCGGGACCACCATCACGGTCAGATTCCCTAAGCCTACTCCGCGGGAGAAGCAGTAAAAATAATCCAAAGAAGAATCCGATACAGGCTTGCAAAACGGCATGATCCCTGCTAAAATATATACGATGCTTCGGGGCGGGGTGTAATTCCCCACCGGCGGTGATGCGGCAGGGTTCAAAGCCTGTTTAGCTAAGCCCGCGACCCCTGTTTACAGGGTTGAGCCAATGCGATTTTGGCGCCGACGGTATAGTCCGGATGGAAGAAGCGCGACGAATTTTTTAATCGCCGCACTTGTTTTTCACAACGCGCCGCAGCAGCGGGGCGTTTTTTTGTTGCCCTCGCTGCAATGGTACGTGAAAACCGGGAAGCATACATTTTAAACGGAGTGTTTGCAACATGAAACGGGAAAACACAAACAGGCTGGTTCACTTGGGGATGCTGGCGGGGCTTTCGCTGCTGCTGGTCTATATCGTTCATTTCCCCATCTTCCCCGGCGCGACGTTCCTCGAGTATGACATGGCGGATGTCCCCATTCTCATCGGCACGTTCCTATACGGCCCGCTGTGGGGCCTAGCACTTACCGCCGTGGTAAGCGTGCTGCAATGGCTGCTCATTTCTCCGGCCAGCGGATGGATCGGCGCAATGATGCATTTTTGCGCAACCGGTACGTTCGTGCTTGCGGCGGGTCTAATCTACAGCCGTTGGCGCTCCCGCAAGGGCGCGGTCGCTGGCCTTCTTTCCGGCGCATTGGGCATGATTTTGATGATGATCCCTTTGAACCTCATATTCACCGTCCATTTCATGGGTGTGCCGCGTGAGGTTGTGGTGGATATGCTCGCCCCCATCATCATCCCCTTCAACGCCATCAAAACCGTGGCGAACGGTACTTTGACGTTCCTCCTTTACAAATCCGTCGCGCGGGTGCTGCGTATTGAGCGCGCGGATGCCCCCGCCCCTGCGGTACAAAGGGCAAAGTAAAATTAAAATCATAAACGGCAGAGCCGGAGCAAACGCTTCGGCTCTTTTGCAGCGCTACAAAACGTAGCTTGCGAACAAATGAGCGCAAGCGTATACTGGAAATGATCCCATATATATGCATTTCATAAAGGAGATTGAGCATGCGGCGAAAAGAATGTATTGCTGTATTGAAAGAGAGCCCAATTCCGACAAGGTGGATGCGGGCGTATGTCACTATTTACTTAGTTGCCCTTTTTGTGCAGACAGCTATTTTTCAGCTGCGCCTTTTGAGCCAGTTATTGTCCGGGAGGATCGGTCTGGCCAAAGAAACATTGATACCTTTCGTCGTCTTGGCTGCCGTTGGGCTGGCGCTTATGGTTTGCACGGTGTTTGCCTACAAGTATATGATAAACCTTCGCCCGAGCGGATTTAAATGGGGCGTTGCACATCTGGTGCTTTGTGTGATTCTCTGGGCAGTAAACGCTTCGATCAATCTTGGGTTTCGGTACAATTCGGGAGCGTCTGTGCTGTATGCCGTGATCTTTCTTGTGATTTATGCAGGCGGGTGGGCGTTACCGAATTATCTCTATTTTCGTAAGCGCAGGGCATTGTTCAGGGTATATGCGCCGAGTGAGATTGCCTATGCTATGGGCCAGTGGCACTCGCTTTCCTAATATCTTTACGTTGGCTGCAAAAATAGACAGTACAGAACAGGAGTAAAGAGATATGACCAACGCCGGGATTAAAGCGGTGCTCAAGAAGGCGATGATTGAGAGCGAACAGATCTCCACCGCATGGATGGGCTTCTATCTGAACGTATATTTGTACCTGGTGCTTGTTACGAGCTTATTGAACATCCCCACTGCGCTTGCTGGCTTGTATAGCATTCCCTTATGGGTGGGAGAAGGAAATGTTCTGGACCTTGTATGGTTTTTTCTGACCGTACTTGCTGGTGTCGCCGCGATCTTTACATTTATTGAGCTGCGAGATTTTACACTGGCGGGGTACAAGTGGAACATTGTGTTGCTGTGCGCTGGGTTTGCCGAGAATGCGCTGTCGACGTACTCTAGGTGGCAGCAGGAACATGCGCATCTGCCCGGAGGGCTAAAGATTGAATTTTTAATCGGCGCGCAGGTGGCTGGGGTGCTTATTTGGCTCATCCCCAACCTCATTTACTTCAAAAAGCGGAGGCATCTGTTCCGCACCTATACTACATCCGAGGTGGCAGCCGCGATCAAGGGCGAACCGCCCGCCTCCGCACTGCCCATACGCATGCCCTGCCATTATAAACCCACCAAGGCGAAGGTGGACATACAAAAGCTTTTCAGCTTCCAGGCGGAAGGTAGCGCGACACGGTTGGCTCGGATTATGA
>JAEZIE010000038.1 GCA_023416175.1 Bacillota bacterium | reverse complement strand
GCAGGACAGCTATGTGCTGGAGGACAAGGCAGGAAATCTTACAGGCGTCCTTTTCGCGGTTTTTGGCGCGTTGGGGATCATACTGGTGATCATTTTAAAGGCCAGCGGAGCGATGTAGCCATTTCTGAAAAAAGGTGTTTTATGGATCAGCAATACGGAGGCTCCCTCCACGGATACAACGTTCACACGGTTTGTTTCGGCGCGCAAAAGTAGCTGGAACCAGCGGGAACCGGAACGGCAGGCGAGGCTGAGCGCCTTGCGGCGACACCATTATTTTTCTATAACAAGGAGATCATATGAAGACCAGAACCACCCCAAGAAACCAAAAGAGCCCAGTGCTGCTCCTGCTGCTGTGCGCTGCTCTGCTCATATTTGTCGCGGGCTGCGATATGGCGACAGAGGCGAATGATAGTCCGTCCTATGACAAGCAGGCGGAAGCGATTTTGCTTTCGTGCAACGAATACGAGGCGCAGACGAGCAAAGAGCGTGCACGTACGCTTAGAGCTATGGATGAGGTCACTTGGTATACAGATAACGGAGAACTGAAACTTTCCGATGTTGGCAACCGGATGGGCAGCGTGGAAGTGGAGGACCCTTCCGCACCCGGCTCCGCGTTTGTGGCGTTCTGTGCCGCCACTGGACTAAGTGTTGAGGTTTATATGCCGCCTGCAGAAAACGACCCTACGCTGGCGGAGGCGCTCAAGCTGCGCGTCAACGACCTTACTGGCAGGATGCACTCCATTGGAATTCCAGGCGCACGCGTGATCATCAACGCGTTGTATGACGAAGGTTACCTTGTAGGGGACGCATACTCCGCGGCAAACTTCGCACCTAAAGTTACGCTGCAAGCGCGTGCCATTGTGGAGGAGATTCTAAGAGAAGAGAACCACACCGGGAAGCTGAGCGGAAAGATCGACTATCAGGCAGAGGGCGGTTATTTTGAGGTGCTTTGCGAGGTGCTGGGCATTGCGGACGACAAACTCTATTCTAAGCTTGAGGAACGCGCAGGACAAATGCTTGCAAAGATCGGGGCAGAGCAGGCAACACAGCTGGCTTATGAAGAAGAAATTACTGTGCTACTTCCCGGGGTGTACAGTACGGTAAACGGCGGGGAATTACAGATCAATGCGGATACCAGCTATGCCATGATGTACGGCATGTCGTTCAGCGTGGGCAGCTGGGGTTTTGAGGACGGTACGCTGCTCATTGGCGATACCCCGGCCTATGTGGATGAGGACGGCCTGCACATAGAGGATATTGACGTGCCTTTTATAAAGCAGGACGCGGATGCGGCGGAAGTGGAATTGACTGACGGGGAAAATGAGATCTATTCCATTCTGGATCGATACAACTACTATCTGTACACACAGCTTTATGTAAACGTGTGGTATGGAGCGACAACCGATGAGGAACGCGTAGCAATGGCGCAGGAACTGCTGGACATGTTTTGGGAACTGGATGAAGTACACCCCATAAAAAACGCCAATGATTTTGCATCCCTAATCAACGACAGCTACGATTATGGTGACCGCTCGTTGAGTGTATGGGAAGCGGCGTGCGAGATTTCCGGCGTTAACCCTGCCCCGTATGATGCTGTGTTTGAGATGGTCAATTCCTGACAAGCAGGATGAAAAGGAGGATGGCTTTGGCTGCTTTAAGTAACGTGGACTCGGAAAGCATCCGTTCCACGATGCCCGGATGTTGCGCGAGTGGGCGCAGCGCCTGAACGGGCACGAGGACGGATAAGGAGGAGTAATCATGCCAGCTTATATGTCTGCGTTGCTTCTGCCGCTTTTTGCGGCAGGGGCATATTTTTGCCTGCGCTTTGGTGCAAAACAGCGCAGGCACCTGCTGCGGGTGTTTGGCTTACTGTTTTTAATACTCGCGCTGCTGTCACTTTCCTATCTGTTGCTGACGGTTCTTTTTGTAGAGGTGCTATAAATGCCTTGACGGAGCAGAAAGAAACAGATTTAATGAAAACAGGTGGTTATTATGGAAGAGTCTGATTTGTGAGGCGAAAAAATGACAATTATACGGAATCTGATACGACGTACGTTCTTAAATAACCAGCTGGATTTTCGCGTCAGGCTTTTTAACGTATTGGCTATGGCGGGTGCGCTGATCAGCTTGTTTATAGTGGTAAGCGGCATCATAGCGGGCGTGAGTATCATAAATATTCTGACCAGCCTCGCCTCCATGCTGCTTTCCTGCGGCCTGTTGTATTATTCCTATCAGAGCGGGAAGTATCAGATCTGCTATCTGATTACAATCGTCGCCATATTCATGGTGCTGTTTCCCATTATGTTTTTTTCAGCAGGCGGGTATCACAGTGGTATGCCGTGCTTTTTTGTGTTTGCTGTACTCTTTACCATATTCATGCTGGAAGGAAAGAAAGGGCTCATTACAAGCGCGGTTGAGCTTGTGATTTATGTTGGATGCTGCCTGTACGCCTACCTGTACCCGGAGATTGTTACGGCCTTTGCCACGGAAGAGGATATTCTCATCGATATCCTGATCGGCTTTTTGTGTGCAAGCGTTGCGCTGGGGATTACAATGTTCCTGCATTTTGGCATGTATAACCGGCAGCAGCGTGAGCTTGAAAGCGCGCGTAAGGAAGCTTTGCGCCTGAGCGAGATCAAAAGCACGTTCCTTGCGAGTATGAGCCATGAAATCCGCACGCCTATTAACGTGATGCTGGGTATGAATGAGATGGTGCTGCGCGAAAGTGAAGAGGAACAAATTATAGGCTTTGCCCGCAATATCCAAAATGCGGGGAAAACGTTGCTCACACTGATCAACAATATTCTCGATGTTTCAAAGATAGAATCCGGCAAGATGGAGGTACTGGAGGAAGTATACCGGGTTTCTGAGCTGGTTCGCGATCTTTCGGTAATCGGCAGCGAGCGCTCGGCAAAAAAAGGGCTGGAGTTTAATTTGGAGATCGATGAGACTCTACCGACGGAGCTTGAGGGGGATTTTATCCACATCAAGCAGGTAGCAGTTAATTTTATAAGCAATGCGGTCAAGTACACGCAGAAAGGTTCCGTAACGCTTGCTTTTTCCCAAAAGCCCGGCAGAGTGCCTGAAGAAATTCGCCTTTGCATTGCGGTAACGGATACGGGTATTGGTATCCATGAAGACGAGCAGGTGAGTTTGTTTGATGCGTTCACCAGGGTGGACCTGCCTGCGCACCGGGATATTGAGGGTACCGGTCTTGGCCTTGCGATCGCTAAGGAGCTCACACAACTGATGGATGGCAGCATCCGCATGCGCAGCATCTGGGGAGAAGGCAGCACGTTTACCGTGGAAATTCCGCAGGCCGTGCGCAATCCTATGCCATTGGGGCGGATTGCTACTTTGGGGGCGGAAGCATCGATAGACATGTCGGAGGAAAGCTTTGTAGCGCCGCAGGGATGTATCCTTGTGGTGGATGACAATGCCGAGAATTTGCAGGTGATCAAGGCGCTGCTCAGGCGCACCCTGCTGCAGGTGGATACCGCGTCCAGCGGGCGGGATTGCCTGCAAAAACTCCGGGAAAAGCAATACCATGCCGTACTTCTGGACTACATGATGCCGGAAATGGATGGGATAGAAACCTACCACCACATCCGATATGACCTTGCCGATGCTGTGACGCCTATCATCGCGCTCACGGCAAATACAGTTACAGGGGCGGAGGAAATGTTCTACAGGGAGGGCTTTACCGGGTACCTGCCTAAGCCGGTGATGTGGAAAGCGTTGGAGGATGCGCTGCTTGCCTGCCTGCCGGAACAGATTGTCAACAGGACGGTGCATGATAAGACTATCCAATACCCGCAGGCCCAGGAAGCGTTGGAAAAGGAACTTCTGCAATATGATATTTCCCTGCGGGACGGGCTCAGGTATCTTGGCGGAGATTTAAGGCAGTATTTGAAGCTTGCAGGGTTTTTTATAGAAAACTATCAGGCATCCCGCGAGGATACGGCAATGCTTCTGAGGCAGGAGAACTGGAGTGGCCTGATGTATCCGGTACATTCCCTCAAAAGCAAGGCAAAGGCCATAGGTGCGCACGCGCTCCACGATATGGCGGCGCGGCTGGAAAAACGCTGCATGGCGGGGGATGGGGAATATATCCGCTGCGGCATGCCGCTGTTATACCTTCAGTGGGCACGGGCGATTGAGGGCCTGCACACGTCGGCTGTTATACGCATGAACAGTCTGTTGCCGCCAATGGAAGAAGAAGGCGAAGGAGCGGCAGCGCCCACTGCGCAGGCGCTGCTTGCCTGCATCCGTTCCTACCGCCGCGCAGACGCTGAAAACATGGTCGATCGAATGCTGGCTACCTCCGGCGATCAGGCGAAGCATTCCGGATTAACCCAAGTGCGGGACGCCGTCAACGCGTTGGATTTTGAAGAAGCGGAGAATCTGCTGCTGACGCTTATGCAGGCGTGGGACGTGGATAAAAGAAGAGCGGCCCACCGGTCCCGTGCGAGCGTTGTGTCGTGACGATATAACGCTCTAATGCCGGGAAGAT
>JAEZIE010000006.1 GCA_023416175.1 Bacillota bacterium | reverse complement strand
GAACTGGACCATTGCGCAGAACTCATCCGGCAAAGCTTTCTGACTGTGGCGGAAGAATTCGGCCTGACAAACGAGAATTGCCCGTCCAATGGCGCGTTTCTTGAAACGGAACGCCTGATTGGGGATTGGGAAGGCGGCGCTAAAATGTACGGCCTGTTCCGGGAAGGCAAGCTCTGCGGTTTTATGGAGCTAAAGGATAAGGAGAACGGGTTCTTTACGTTGGAAAAGCTTTGCGTACCCCCCGCTTACCGGCATTTGGGCTTTGGCGCGCAGCTTTTGGATGTGGCTAAGGCAGAGGCTAAAGGTATGGGTGCAAATAAAATCTCCATCGGCATCATGGAAAATCATGTGGTATTAAAAAGCTGGTATGAGAGATACGGCTTTGTTTCCACCGGAACAAGGCAATTCCCGCATCTGCCGTTTTTGGTGGGATTTATGGAGATGGAGCTTTGATAGCAAGTAAAAGGGGCTGCGGCAACGTGGCTCCTTTTTGTCTGTCGAAAAGCCTCTAGGAGGTTCGGAGCCGCAACTTCCAACCGCCGCCAGCGACATGTGCGGTGGCGGCGGAAGCCTTGCGACGCAAGGCTCTCCTTGCAGGAACAACCGCCTGTGCCGTAGGCTCAGGTTGTTCCTGTAACCCTCGAAAAAGTGCCTTGCGGCACTTTTTCGACAAGTAAAAGGAGCCGCGTTACGCGGCTCCTTTTGTTGTAGCAAATACGGTTGCTTCGATATACTACATGTCGTTGAGCTTCTTGTAGTACTCGATCTTGTTCTTCGCTTCCTGCTCGGCACGTGCAAAGAGCTCTTCGGCAGCATCCGGATACTGCTTCTTGAGGGTCGCATAGCGAACCTCACCCAGTATGAACTCGGAGTAGGAGGACTTGGGATCCTTGCTGTCCAGCACAAACGGGTTCTTGCCCTCATCCGCGAGATCCGGGTTGTACCTGTAGAGCGGCCAGTAACCGGACTCCACGGCCTTCTTCGCTTCCGCCTGGGACTTACCCATGTTGATACCATGGTTGATGCAGGGCGAGTACGCGATGATGATGGACGGGCCCTTGTAGGCTTCCGCTTCCGTAATAGCCTTGAGCACCTGGGCCTGGTTTGCGCCCATGGAGATCTTGGCGACATAGACGTAGCCGTAGGACATGGCCATCATGCCAAGGTCCTTTTTGCTGGTGCGCTTACCTGCCGCCGCGAACTTTGCCACGGAGCCGGTCGGGGTGGACTTGGAGGACTGGCCGCCGGTGTTGGAATACACCTCGGTATCGAGCACCAGGATGTTTACGTCCTCGCCCATGGCGATCACGTGGTCCAAGCCGCCGTAGCCGATATCGTATGCCCAGCCGTCGCCGCCGATAATCCAGATGGATTTCTTGACGAGCAAATCAGCCATATCAGCGATCTGCTGCTTGAGCGCTTTCGCTTCCGGGCTGCCTTCGCCGCCGGATACGAGAGCCTTCACGGCTTCCGCTGCACGCTTGCTGCCTTCGCCGTCGTCCTTGTTGTTAAGCCAATCCTGCAGGACTTCCGCGTCGCCTTCGCTGGACATGGCCTTGAGCTGCTCAACGATCTGCGCAAGTTTTTCACGGCGCTGGTTTACGGCCAGGTTGATGCCGTAGCCGAATTCTGCGTTGTCCTCAAAGAGCGAGTTCGCCCACGCGGGGCCCTGGCCCTTACCGTTAACGGTATACGGACAGGTCGGCGCGCTTCCGCCGTATATGGAGGTGCAGCCGGTGGCGTTTGCGATGATCATCCTATCGCCATAGAGCTGCGTGACGAGCTTGATATAGGGCGTTTCGCCACAGCCCGCGCATGCGCCGGAGAACTCGAACAGGGGCTTTAAGAACTGGCTGTTCTTGACGGTGTTCGGTTTCATATCCAGCTTGACATCGGGCAGGGAAATCGCATATTCCCAGTTCTTCTCTTCCTTCTCTAAAAGCTCGGTAAGAGGCTCCATGACAAGGGCTTTCTGCTGGGCCTTGCCCGGGCAGACGTCCGCGCAGTTGCCGCAGCCGGTGCAGTCGAGCGGGGAGATCTGAATCTTGAACTTAAGGCCTGCAAGCTCTTTGCCCACGGCGTTAAGCGTTACAAAGCTTTCGGGCGCGCCTTCCAAATCCTCCGGCTTCGCCACAAACGGACGGATGACCGCATGCGGGCATACATAGGAACACTGGTTGCACTGGATGCAGTTTTCGGGGATCCACTTGGGCACATCCACGGCGATTCCGCGCTTTTCGTATTGGGTGGTGGCGGTGGGCACAAAGCCATCCGCGGAGAGCTTGGAAACAGGGAGACTATCCCCTTCCTGTGCGAGTATGGGCTTAATGAAGTCATGGTAGTACGCGTCGTCCGTGGTGGAAACGGGCACCGCGCCGGTGGTGGCGTTTGCCCAGCTCTCAGGATACTTGACTTCTACCATCGCATTTACGCCAGCATCGATAGCATCGTAATTCTTCTTAACGATCTCGTCGCCCTTCTTGCCGTAGGACTTCTTGGCAGCGGCCTTCATGTAGTCGATGGCTTCATCAACAGGAATAACGTTCGCCAGTTTGAAGAACGCGCTCTGCATGATGGTGTTGATGCGGCCGCCCATGCCGACTTCACGCGCAAGGCTGATCGCATCGATGTTGTAGAAGCGAAGCTTCTTCTTGGCGATGGTGCGCTTCATCGCAGCGGGCAGTTCATGTTCCATTTCCTCCACCGTCCAGGGGGAGTTCAGCAGGAATACGCCGCCTTCCTTGATGTTTTCGGTAACGGCATAACGCGTGACATAGGAGGGATTGTGGCAGGCCACGAAATCCGCCTGGGTGATGAGGTATGCGCTCTGAATGGGCTTTTTGCCAAAGCGCAGGTGGGAAACCGTAAAGCCGCCGGACTTCTTGGAGTCATAGGCGAAATAGCCCTGCGCGTAGAGTGAGGTGTGATCGCCGATGATCTTGATGGAGTTCTTGTTGGCACCGACCGTACCATCGGAGCCTAGGCCGTAGAATTTGCAGGCGATGGTGCCTTCGGGCGCGGGGTTGATATGATCCACCACGTCGAGAGAGAGGTTCGTCACATCGTCCACAATACCCACGGTGAAGTGGTTCTTGGGTTGGGGCGCATCGAGGTTGTCGTAGATGGCTTTGACCATGGCGGGCGTGAACTCCTTGGAGCCCAGGCCGTAGCGGCCGCAGACGATCTCTTTATCGGTGATGCCGGCTTCCTTGAACGCTGCAATAATATCCGTATAAAGGGGTTCGCCAACGGAACCGGGTTCCTTTGTGCGGTCCAGCACGGCGATCTTCTTTACGCTCTTGGGAAGGGCGGCGAGGAATCGATCCGCCGCGAACGGACGGTAGAGGCGAACCTTCAATACACCGAGCTTTGCGCCCTTTGCATTGAGGTAATTGATGGTCTCCTCACATACATCTCCGCCGGAGCCCATGATGATGATGACCTTCACGGCATCGGGCGCGCCGACATAATCAAACAGATGATACTTGCGGCCCGTCAGCTTGCCGACCTCTTCCATGTAGTGCTCCACGATGGCGGGCACGGCGGCATAGTATTTGTTTGCGGCTTCGCGGCCCTGGAAATAGATATCCGGGTTCTGCGCGGTACCGGCCTGATGCGGATGCTCCGGGTTGAGCGCGCGGGAACGGAACTTGGCAAGCGCTTCATAATCGAGCAGCTTTGCCATATCCTCGTATGCGATATCTTCAATTTTGGATACTTCGTGGGAGGTCCGAAAACCGTCAAAGAAATGCAGGAAAGGTACGCTTGCCTTGATTGCGGAAAGATGAGACACCAATGCCAAATCCATGACTTCCTGTACGGAAGCGGAGGAGAGCATGGCAAAACCGGTCTGGCGCGTGCTCATCACGTCGCTGTGGTCGCCGAATATGGAGAGCGCATGGGCGGCCAAAGCACGGGCGGATACGTGGAATACGCCGGGCAGCAGTTCGCCCGCGATTTTGTACATGTTGGGTATCATCAGCAGCAAGCCCTGGGAAGCGGTGAACGTAGTCGTGAGCGCGCCCGCCGCAAGGGAGCCGTGCACAGCACCTGCCGCTCCGGCTTCGCTCTGCATTTCAGCCACGCGCACCGGCTGGCCGAAAATGTTCTTGCGCCCTGCCGCGGCCCATTCGTCTGCTACTTCCGCCATGTTGGAGGAAGGCGTGATGGGATAAATCGCCGCAACTTCCGAAAACGCATATGCGACGTGCGCTGCAGCGGTATTCCCATCGATGGTGACGGTTCTTGGCATATTATACCTCCTGAGTGATGATTATTTGAATTGCCGTCTTAGATTGCAACAAATTCCATGCAGAAAACGACAGGGTCCAAACCCATACTTATTATAGTGGCGGGCTTATGGCGTGTCAAGGAATGCTTCCCCTGAAAAGCCCGTAAATCCTAAAGATTTTACTTTACAGACACTTCAGGAAAATAGCTTTTCCTTATACCCGTCCAGTAGAAACAGCAACGGCATACCCAACCCATAGCAGGCAATGATCTGCCCTATGGCCACATACGCCGCGCACACCAAGTAGGGCGCGCCCACCCGGTAGACATCTGAAAGCAGCCAGCCCACCACCAATGCGTTGATGATGACTGCCGGAGCAGGGGCAATCCATCGCCCTGCCCTGGATGGGACCTTCCGGGAAATGACATAGGACAAATAAGCGGCAGCCAAGGTGGCCAGACTGCCGAAAATGACGTCAATCGGCAAAAGCCCCGTCGTAAACATCATAATGAGGTTTGCCACCAGGCAGCCCACAAACAGCCCCGGGACGGCCGCAGCCGTAAAATACGGCAGTATGCTGAGCGCCTCGGAAATGCGGCATTGAATGAGCAGGTAGCTGAACGGCGCAATCGCATACGTCAGCACGAAGTAGATCGCCGCAATCATCGCCCCCTGGATCAGGTATTTGGTTTTCAAGTTGCAGCCTCCAGAAGTTTTTTGATATTCTGGCGTCCTTTTTCAAGAACGTTCTCCTCGTCGATCCCAACAAGCCTTCCGTCTCTAACCCGGATGCGGCCGTTGATGATGGTATAGTCAACGGGTCTATAGTACCCCACCGTGCCAAACAAATTCATTGGATCAAGCTCCGCACCCAACATCTCCAGCCTGTCCTTTTTAATAAGGAACATATCGGCCCCAAAGCCGGGCACCAACTGTCCAAGTTTAGCCCTACCCAACACCTTTGCGCTGCCGCGCGTGGCGATTTTGAGTAGATCATAACCGGTGGGCGCCTCTTTGCCGTAAACGAGCCGGTGCAGCAGGTAGGCCGTACGAATCTCTGCAAGGAGGTTGGAACAATCGTTGCTTGCGCTGCCGTCAACCGCGAGCCCTAACGGAACCCCGAGGCGCAGCATATCAGGCACGCGGCAAACGCCGGAGGAAAGCTTCATATTGGAGGCGGGGCAGTGCGCAACCCCCGTGCCGCTCTGCGCCATACGTTCTAATTCTGTGTCATTTAGGTAAATGCCATGCGCATACCAAACGTCAGATCCCGTCCAGCCCACGCTTTCCATATACTCGTACGGCCTCATGCCCCGCGTCTCACGCATAAAGGCTTCTTCGTCCTTGGTTTCGCAAAGGTGCGTATGCAGACGCACTTTATATGCGCGCGCAAGCGCTGCAGATTCCCGAAGCAGATCTTCTGTAACGGAAAACGGAGAGCAGGGTGCTAACGCCACCTGGCGCATCGCGTAGGGACCATTGTCATGATAGGTTTCAATGAGCCGCCTGCTATCCTTTAATATAGTATCCACATCCTGCACCACGGAATCGGGCGGTAGACCCCCGTCCTTTTTAGACAGGCTCATGCTTCCGCGCGTGGCATGCATGCGGATAGAAAGCTCGTCCGCCGCGGCAAACTGCGCGTCGATGAGCACGCCCGCAGTAGACTTGGGGAATACATAATGATGATCCATGCAGGTGGTACAGCCAAAGCGCATGAGTTCCCCCATGCCTGCAAGGGAGCTTAGATAGACCGTCTCCTCGTCAAGTCCCTTCCAAATCTCATAAAGGGTCTTGAGCCAGTCGAAAAGCTCCATATTCTGCACATAGGGAATATTGCGCGTAAAGTACTGGTATAGGTGGTGGTGCGTGTTGATTAACCCCGGGTACATCAAATACCCGGCGCCGTCCAGCACTTCATCCGCCGCATGGGCGTTTGCGGAGATATCGGTAATTACGCCGTCCTCGCAAAACACGCTGGCGTTATGGCATACGGTATCCTGATCGTCGCAGGTGATTATGGTGTCGACATTTTTAATTAGAAGGGAAGGCATGAACGGATCCTCTTTTCCGGGAATGGGAACGCCCCATCCTTTTTTGACAATAAGTGCTTTCATGTATCATGGCCAGATACAGTATACCACAGGAATTCCTGTTGACAAAGCGGCAAACAAGGCGTATTCTTTCGTTAGATATTTAGATAAACATCTAAATATATCTGGATTAGGAGGTGTTCCCGTGGGCGATACCTGGAACGCGCTAGCCGACCCGACGCGGCGGAAAATACTCGACCTGCTGCGCAAGGGCGACAAAAACGCGGGGGAAATCGCAGAGCAGTTTTCCATCAGCAAGCCATCCATCAGCCATCATTTGAATGCGCTGCGGGAGGCGGGCCTGGTGGATGCCGAAAAGAAAGGACAGAACGTAATATATTCCCTCAACACAAGCGTGCTGCAGGATATGATGCAGCTGATCGCGTCATTGATTGAAAAGGAGGACCATAAATGAAAAACAAACTGATGCTCATACTCACAATCGTCCACGCGGCAGCGCTCACCGTAGCAATCGCGTTGATAGAAAAAGATATCGTACCCATTCATTGGGGGTCCAACGGAGTTGTAGATAATTATGGAAGTAAGTGGACCATGCTGCTGTTTGTGTTCCTCCCTCTGGTCATGCAATTAACGGAAGGATATTACCACATGGGTACCCCGGGCAATTCCGGGGCTTGGAAGAATGCCAAACCCGAAACGCGCACCGCGGTCATGCTGTTTCTCATTGCGGTAAGCTGGGGCGTATACGCCATGGTTTCCGCCAATGTGACGGATATCGGAGGTATTTTTCCCGGCGCTTTGGCCATGTTGTTGGGGCTTCTCATCATGTACATTTCAAATTCCCTCCCCACCGTCAAGCAAAACCGCTGGTACGGCATCAAGGTATATTGGACCCTGAGGAATGAGGACGTATGGAAAAGGACGCATCGTTTTGGCGCGTATACCGGCGTGGCGGGCGGTTTTCTGATGCTGCTGGGCGGCGTCTTCGCTGTGATCCATGATTCTCCCCTAGTTGCAGCTTTTGGCGTATTTGCAGGAATCATAGGCGCGGGCGTCATTCCCGTCATTTACGCGGCGATTATTTATAAAAAACTGCATCCTAAAAATGAGGAGAATATTGGTTGACAACGGTGTAAATAGGATGTAATTTGTACAAGGAACCTGATGATACATATTCCGGCTTGTGCAGCAGCCGGAATTGTATATTTCATTGAAAAGGGGATTGTATATGAAAGTCGGTTGCGTGAAGGAAATTAAAAACAACGAATTCCGCGTGGGGATGACACCGGACAATGCGCGGGAATACTGCATGCACGGGCACCAGGTGTTCATACAAAAGGGCGCCGGCCTACAGTCCGGCTTTTCTGACGAGCAATATACCGAAAACGGCGCGACGGTACTGGATACCGCACCGGAAGTCTGGGCAATTTCCGATATGATTGTGAAGGTCAAGGAGCCGCTGGAGCAGGAATACCCGCTCATGCGCGAAAACCAGATCATCTACACATATCTGCATCTTGCAGCCGACGCAAAACTGACCAACGCCCTGTTAGAGCAAAAATGCAAGGGCGTTGCCTATGAGACGCTAACCGATGCGCGGGGTGCTCTGCCGCTGCTAAAGCCCATGAGCGAAATCGCGGGGCGGCTTAGCGTAATCGAAGGCGCCCGCTGCATGGAAAAGCCTTTTGGCGGCTGCGGCGTGTTGATTTCCGGCGTGCCCGGCGTGCGCAAGGCCAAAGTCGTCGTCATCGGCGGAGGCATTGTGGGTACAAACGCCGCCAAAATGGCGCTGGGCTTAGGCGCAGACGTCACGATACTGGACGTGAACCTGGACCGGCTGACCGAGCTTGACAATATGTTCAACGATAAGCTTAAGACCATATACTCCACCAGACCGTCACTTGAGCGTGAGCTTTCCGACGCGGACCTTGTCATTGGCGCTGTGCTCATTCCCGGCGCAAGCGCACCCAAGCTCATCAAGCGTGATATGCTCAAATGCATGAAGCCGGGCGCTGTGATCGTGGATGTGGCTGTAGACCAGGGCGGCTGCGTGGAGACCACCCACGCTACCACCCACGACGCCCCCACCTTTATTGTGGACGGCGTGGTGCATTATTGCGTAGCCAACATGCCGGGCGCTGTACCCCACACCTCCACACTGGCGCTCACCAACGCCACGCTTTCCTATGGACTCAAGATCGCGGATCTTGGCCTGGAAGAAGCTGCCGCAAAGCATCGCGGCATACTCAACGCCATCAACACCTATGCGGGCAAATGTACATACAAGGGTGTAGCCGAGGCATTTGGCCTTGCGTATACCGATGCCGCGTCCGTGGTGCTGGCGGGGTAGTACTAAGCACAAATGAATTATGCATCGAATAAGCGGCTTTTGCCGCTTTTTTGTTTGAGCAAGCGCCGCTTTGCTTATAATGGAGCCATGCGGGAATTACATTTGCGGTACCCGCACTAAGAATTCTCCAAATCTTTTAAGAGGTGAAGCACATGTTTTCTCAAAGAAAAAAGCTCAATAACGGCGTGGAAATTCCCCTGTTGGGCTTAGGCGTCTACCAGGTGCCACAGGGCGCAAAAACCGTGGAAGCGGTGCGCAGCGCTCTTAATGCAGGCTACCGGCACATCGACACCGCCGCGATATACGGCAACGAGCAGGATGTCGGCACCGGCATGAAGCAGAGCGGCATCGCGCGCGAAGAAATCTTCCTCACGACCAAGCTCTGGAACGACGATATGCGAAAAGGCCGCATGCGCGAAGCGTTTTTTGAAAGTCTTGCGCGTCTGCAGACGGACTATGTGGACCTGTACCTCATCCACTGGCCGGTAGCGGGCAAGTATATGGACAGCTGGAAAGTGCTTGAAGAGCTCTACGCGGAGAGGCGCATCCGCGCTATAGGCGTCAGCAACTTCCACAAACACCATTTGGAAGACATCCTCTCCATCGCCCGCGTTACGCCTGCGGTGAACCAGATCGAGCGCCACCCGCTGCTTTCCCAGATGCCGCTTATTCAATATTGCGAAAATCTTGGCATCGCCATTGAAGCCTACAGCCCGCTTGGCGGTACTGGAGGTACGCTGCTTCATAACGAGGCGTTGCAGGCCATCGCCAATAAGTATAGTAAATCTCCCGCGCAGATTGTACTCCGTTGGAACGTGCAGCAGGGGGTTATCGCTCTGCCCAAGTCCACACATGCAGAGCGAATCATATCGAATGCGGAGATCGATTTTACACTCAGTGCCGAAGATATGAAAGAAATCGATGCGCTCAACCGTGACGAACGCGTCAACGCCGACCCGGATCATTTTAATTTCTAGCTCACATAATAAAAGGCGGCCCAAAAGGCCGCCTTTTGCTTGACTGGTATTATGGATAGATCACATGAAAGTCCTCAAAAACCACCGGGGTATCCCAGGTAAATACGTATCCTGCCTGCCTGCCTTCCTCGGCAAATATACTCGAATGTGTATTCTGCCAGGTTTCTAGGATGTCGTCCTCCCCTTCCCTGCCGCAGATATCAAACGTGACCTCACAAAAAGGCAGTATTGTAACAGCAGTAGTTTCAATGACGCACTTTGGCGTTCCGTACCAATCCGTTACAATACTCAGGCTTCCTTCCTGGGGAAGGGGTTCCTTATATGCTTCATAACTTAACAGGCATGACGTTGTGGCCCTTTTTTTACCTGAGCAGATCAATTCCGTAAGCTCATTCGCAATTTCCTCCGTTGGACCCATGTAGCCACAAAAGTAATAGGCCGTATCTTTGTCCCGGCCCGTATCGCTTAAGAACTTTTTCCAGTACTCCTTGATTGCTTTTTCGTTCTCCACCGGCCAATCCTCCTTGAAACCTTATTGCAGAACGCCTTCCAGCTTCAACAGCAGTTCCTTTGCCGCAAGCCCACCCGCATACCCCGTTAATACCCCGCTTGCGCCGATGACCCGGTGGCACGGGACGATGATGGAGATTGGGTTCCTCGCATTCGCGTGGCCGATCGCGCGCGCGGCGTTGCTTCTTCCGAATATCCCATTGGCAAGCTCCCCGTAGCTGCGCGTCTGTCCGTAAGGAATTTCCGTGAGCGCATGCCAGACCTGTTTCTGGAAAGCCGTACCCTCCATTGCAATGGGTACGGTAAATGTTTTGAGCCTTCCTTCAAAATACGCTGCAAGCTGCTCCGCCGCCTCAAGCAGCGTCGGTGTTTCGCGTTCAATATACCCTTCCGGCTGAACGGTTGCACCGAATAATACGTTGGTGATCGCGCCCTCTCGTTCGGCTATGCCGATTTTCCCCAGCGGGCTATCGATGAATATCGCATGCTTCATATGTGTCTTTCTTCCTTCCTGTATGCCGCGCGGTATTGCTGCGGCGCTGTTCCTGTTTGGCGTTTGAACGCTGCATAGAAGGGGGACAAGCTTGAAAATCCGCAGTTAATCGCGATTTGAATTACGCTCAGCTTCGTCTCGCGCAGCATGCGCCGTGCTGCTTCCACCCTGAGCTGGTTGCGGTAAGCAAGCGGGGTCACGCCATACTGCTGTTTGAATATCGCGCCGATGTGGCCGAGCGAGATATTCAGTTCGCTGAGCACCTCCCCTAACGGCACGGGGTTATGGTACTCCCGCTCCAAAAGCTTACGGCAGAGTTCCGCCGCTTCCTCCGTAGGACGGTACAGGATAAGGTCCGGGCGGCAGCGTTTGCAGGGGCGGTAACCGCATGCAATTGCTTCCTCCCCCGTATCGTAAAACGTGACGTTCTTTCTCAATGGCGTGCGCGCAGTACAGGAGGGTCGGCAGAATATGCCCGTCGTTTTTATGGCAACATAATAGTGCCCGTCATAATCTGGGTCTGAACGGGCGAACGCCTGCCACTTTTCTTCCTCCGAAAGCGCCGGATTTTTCTGCTGTTCCATAGCAGAAGTATAACATATTCCGATAGCCGGACGCTTCTTGTTTTTCACGGATTATATTGTGAAAGGCGCATGAAAAAACGGCTACAGAACTTGTAATACCCCCTGCAGTTTGCTATGCTGTAATAAGAAGAATCAATATGGAGGTACGTGCTTAGATGAAACCGGAACTCAAGCGGGAGCTGAAGGATTTTGCACTCCAGATCCGCATCGCCTGCCTTGAAGAGCTAAAATCCCTGGGCTTCGGCCACGTGGGCGGCTCCTTAAGTGTTGCGGATGTCCTGGCGGTGCTCTATGGCTCCGTCATGAAAATTGATCCGAAAAACCCTTCTTGGCCCGAACGGGATAAGCTGGTTTGTTCCAAAGGACACGCCGGCCCCGCCGTTTACGCCACGCTGGCGCTCAAGGGGTATTTTCCCTATGATATGCTGATGACCCTGAACAAACCCGGCACACTGCTTCCCAGCCATTGCGACCGCAATAAGACGCCGGGCGTGGACATGACGACGGGCTCTTTGGGCCAGGGGACCTCCCTTGCCGTGGGCCTCGCTCTTGGTGATAAGCTCAAGGGCCGCGACAACCGCGTGTTCTTAATCTCCGGCGACGGTGAGCTTAACGAAGGTCAGGTATGGGAAGCGGCCATGTTTGCGGCTGCGCGCAAGGTCAATAACCTCATCTGGTTTATCGACGACAACAAAAAGCAGCTCGACGGTCCTACGGACGTCATCCTTCCCCGGGGCGATATCGCCGCCAAGTTTGAGGCCTTTGGCTTTGACACGCAGCACATCCCCGGCAACGACGTGGAAGCGATTTACGAGGCGATTGAGCGCACCGCAACCGTCACCGACAAGCCGCACGCCATCGTGCTCGATACCGTAAAAGGCGCAGGCGTCAAAGTGATTGAAGAAACGCTGAACAACCATTCCATGGCCGTCAAGGCGGATGTGTTTGACAGCTGGATCGAAAGCGTCAAGGCGGACCGCGCGGCGCTTATCGCCGAGTGAAGGGAGGAACGCATATGAAAATCGTTTATAATGGCAGCATGGACCCTGTTTCCTTCAAAGATCTTTTGGGCGAAAACATCCCTAAGATTATTGAACAAGATCCCGACGTCATTTACCTCGACGCGGATCTGATGAGCTGCATCGGCACCACGAAATTTGCGGAGGCGAACCCGGATAAGGCCATCAACTGCGGCATTTCTGAAGCGAACATGATCGGCGTGGCCTCCGGCTTAGCAGCGGCAGGTTTCAAGCCCATCGCTCATACGTTTGGCCCCTTCGCTTCCCGCCGCGTATATGACCAGGTATTCCTTTCCGCAGGCTATGGGAAGAACGACATCACCGTGCTTGGCACCGACCCTGGCGTTTGCGCGGCTTACAACGGCGGCACGCATATGCCATTTGAGGATGTCGCACTCTACCGCGCCCTTCCCACCGCGACGATATTCGATATCGCGGACAGTGCGCAGCTTTTAAACGTTCTCACCCAGGCCAAGGACCTGCCCGGCGTTAAGTACATCCGCGTTGGCCGCAAGAACAACGCCAAGGTGTATGAAACGGGAAGCGTCTTCCCCATCGGCAAGGGCATCACGCTTCGCGAAGGTAAGGACGCCGTGGTGTTTGCAACCGGCATCATGATCCATGAGGCGCTGCAGGCGGCAGAAGAGCTTTCTAAGGAAGGCATTGAGATCACGGTGGTGGATATGTTCACCGTCAAGCCGATCGATGAGGACTGCGTCATCAAGTACGCAAAAGAGACCGGCGCTGTCGTTACCGCGGAAAACCACAACAAGATCGGCGGCTTATTCAGCGCCGTAAGCGAAGTGCTTGCCCGCAAGCTCCCCACCCCCGTGGATTATGTGGCGGTGGAAGACGTATACGGCCAGGTCGGCCCGCAGGATTATCTGCAGCAAGCCTACGGCCTCACCAAGGAGAACGTCATCAAGAAGGTCAAGGCCGTTCTCGCACGGAAGAAGTAAGTATTGTTTTACACAAAGGCCTGCGGCAATGCCGCAGGCCTTTATTGCGCCATGGAAAAGGACGTTGGCGCTCTGGCCCCACAGTTCGCAATGGTCGCATATTATGCTCCCTTGCTCACTGGGACTGCGCCGCGCTTCTTCCGCCACAGGCGGCGCTTGGCTACGTCCCCCAAACCTGCCTAGGGTCGTAACGCCCCTAGGAACCCATATCTGCAAGGCGCTCTCCTTCTATATTGCTGCAGCAGTACTCGCGGTCTGATGTTCTGTGGTCGCCTTATTCAGCGCCGCAAAGTTCTTTTTGTTGGCCGCATACAGGCTCTTGAATACGGCGAAGCCGTTGTCATACACGGCTTTATTCTCAGGGTTGGGCTCATACCGGCAGCAGGCCGGTACAAGTGTCTTGGCCTGGGATAAGCTCGAAAACGCGCCTAACCCTACCGCCGCCACCAGCGCCGCGCCCACAGCGCCCACATTCTGCGGATCTTTTACCGTTTCTACCGGCCTCCCCAGCACATCCGCAAGTATCTGGCATGTGAGCGGCGCCAATGCCCCGCCGCCCACAAAGCGGATAACGGACGAGGTCTTCACCTTCTTCTCCTGCGCTTCCAGCATCCAGCGCATGTGGTAGCACACGCCCTCTATTACTGCGCGGATCAGCTCCGTCTTTCCGGTTTCAAGCCCGATGTTGAAGAACATGCCGCGGGCGTTCGCATCCTCAAACGGGCAGCGGTTGCCGTGCAGCCAGGGCGTGAAAATAACGCCGTTGCTGCCGGCGGGGATCGTCGCAATTACATGCATCATGTAATCGTACAGGCTGCGGTAGGCCGCCTCCTGCCCATCCGAAATATTGACCTTCTTCAGATAGATGCCGATTTCATCGAGCGCCAGATGGTTCTTGACCCATTCCAAGCATTTTCCAGCCGTCTCAAGCTCTGCAAAATAATTGTAATAGCCCGGTTCGGCCCCAACCACGCCCGCGATCATGGCGGAAATATCCAGCGTCGGCCTGTCTACTACGGTGGAGACCCAGCCCGAAGTGCCCATGTACAGATGCGTGCTGCCTGTGTCCACCGCGCCTGCGCCCACGCCGATTAAGGATGCATCCCCGCCGCCGCCGAACACGGGCGTTCCCCGCTTCAGGCCAAGCGCCACTGCCGCCTGCTCCGTCAGATCGCCCGCCTGCTCGGTCGAACGGATGATACGCGGCAGATGCCTGATATCAACGCCAAGCATACTGCACATCTCTTTGCTGAACCCTTCGCGCCCGGGGCGAACGTCATAGAGCAGCGTCGCAAATGCAGAGTCCGCCGTCATCACAAATTTATTCGTACAACGGGCGATTAAAAACTCCTTTACGTCCAGCCACTTGTAAACGCGGGAAAAGTGCTCCGGCTCGTGGCGCTGCACCCATTTGTACTTCCAAACTGGGTCCTTCACACTGCCCGCAACCGCCTTGGTTATGGCGAGCGAACGCAGCAGCCGGAATATATTGATGCCGGACAGCTTTGGCCCAAAGGCCATTCCCGCCTGATACTCCTCCACCGCGCGCTGGTCCATATAGCTCATAGCGGGGCGCACGGGATCTGCATGTTCATCCACTAGAACCATGCCTTGCATCTGGGAGCAAAAAGAGAG
>JAEZIE010000300.1 GCA_023416175.1 Bacillota bacterium | reverse complement strand
CATGAAATATAAACCGGTTCCGTAAAATTATAATTCGTTTTTCCAGGGTACAAATCGGAAAACATAAGAATGCATATGTGGTTGCGTATGTACTTGCAACGCGAATGCATATAGCATTGAAAAAGGAGGATAAAAAATGAAAAAAATCATTTCTATTCTGTCCATTTTCATACTGTCCGCCGCGCTGGCTGGTTCGGCGCTTGCCTCAGGCAAAACCGCGCCGGGCACGCTTACGTTCGTCAAGGCGGTAGAAGCGGGCAAACCCAATCGGCAGGCGAAGGGTCGGTTTGACGCGAAAGCGTTTGTGGATGGGCTTGTGGCCGATAATGTCATCCCGCGTGAAACAGGGGACAAACTACTTGCGTATTTCGGCCAAAAGCGGGAAGCGCATAAAGCCGAGCGGGACAAGCTCAAGTCCATGACGGAAGAGGAACGTAAAGCCTATTTCAATGAGCAAAAAGCCAAACGGAAAGCGGACGGGCCGTTTGGTGAGCTTGTTAAAAACGGTACCTTGACCCAGGCGCAGGCCGAAGCCATCGCCAAGGCATTGCGGGAATATAGAAAGAAATAAACTTTCTTAAAACCGCTGCAAAAAGGCCCGGCAGAGAGAACTACTCTGCCAGGCCTTTTTGTTTTTTATTGTAGCCATGTAATCGCAGCTTCGGATATGGTATACCCGAGCTTTCTTTGCAATTCCAGGGAAGGCGTATTCCACATCACAATTTGACCAAACGGGACAAAGCCATTTAGAAAATGTTCGTTGGTTTTGTAGGCTTCCAGCTTTTCGCCAAGGCCACGCCTGCGAAACTGCGGCAGAACCTCCAGCATGCCGATGGAGCCTTCCGCGTGCTCTCCAATAAAACCCGCAAGCTCACCTTCCACATACGCCCCGTACATCACGCCCGCACCGAGCCGCTCCAAAAGGTAGTTCTCGTCAAGTTTGTGAGAATACCAATCCATCACAAACGTAAGATGGCTTGCATCAAGTTGCTCTATCCGGACGCCCTCATAGTCCATCGCGACGGGCTCTGTTTTCAGATATGCCGCCTGCACGCAGGCAAGGGAGGGCTTGAGGCCCAGCGTTTTTTCGGCAAGCGGGATATAAAACGGTTGGTGCGCCACAAACAATTCTGCGTTATGAATGAGAGCGAGCATTCTTTGCGCCGTTTCCGGTTCCTTTGCGCTCATCATGTAGACTTCCGAATCCGTATGATAAATCAGCACGCCCTTCGGTGTCGCTTCCAAAATATTCATTTTTCCGCGCCGGATAGCCTCAAGCATATCGATATGCAGCAGCGGCTGTTCCCCAAGGTAGTCAAGGGCTTGTTGTAATCTTTCCATATATCGAATATCCTTATCTCTTTCTCGGCCCATGCCATTTTACACTAGCTCGCCGAACGTCGCAAGAAGGTCGAATATAAAGGGAGGCGGAGCGATTGCGCTCCGCCTCATTTGGCTACCTGTAAGACTAGGATTTGATTAACCCACCGAGAGCTCGATCTCCTGGCGCTTATCAAAGGAAGCTTTGATGGCGGCAAGGATATTGCCGTGGGAGTCATTTAAGCTCATGGTGGCGCTGCTTACGACATCCGCAAGCTGTGCCTTCTCATCCTCGGAAAGCGCGCCGTACTTGGCCTGATCTTCGGGCTTATCGGAATCAGCCTTTAAGGGCCTGCCGTTGACGTCGGAGCAGAATTTCGCAAACCAGGCTTCCACTTCTTCCACGGTCTTGCCAACAAACAGCTTCTGGAAGGCATCCATCTGCTTGCTCCAGGTGCCGGTGTTCATGACGTAGCCTTCACCACGATCGCGCTTGGTGGCCCAAGAGTTGACTTCGGCAATGAAGTTCTCCTCGGTAGCGGCAGTCTTACCATCCACCTTGGCGTCATGGTTTTCATCGTTGTTGTAGCCGCCCTGGCCGGGGAAACCGGAGAAATGCGGCATGCTCGCGCCGTCATAGTTCGGGGTGGCGTATTCGAGCTGGTCGATATAGATGGCCGCGATCTTGCCGTCCGCATCAAAGAGGGTATTGGCAAACACCTGATTGATGCTGTATACGGGTACTTCCGTATCATCCTTCCCGGGGCCTACACGCGGAGTGTTATTGAGGCCAAAGCCCACCGCCGCAGCAGAGGTGATTGTAAGGGGAACCCTATTTTCAAATGCGTCCTTGATGGCGGCAACAATGTTTCCATGGGGGTCGTTGAGGCTCATGGTGGCGGTGGAGATAACGTCCGCAAGCACCTGCTTATCCTCTTCGGAAAGCGCGCCATACTTGGCCTGGTCTTCGGGTTTATCAGAATCAGCCTTTATGGGCCGGCCGTTGACATCGGAGCAATACTTCGCAAACCAGGCTTCCACGTCTTCCACGGTCATGCCGACAAACAGCTTTTGGAAGGTTTCGATCTGCTTGGTCCAGGTACCTGTGTTCATGACATAGGAGTCCCCGCGGTCGCGCTTGGTGGCCCAAGATTTGACTTCCGCAATGTAGTTCTCCTCGGTATCGGCAGTCTTGCCATCCACCTTTTCATCATGGTTCTCGTCGTTGTTGTAGCCACCCTGGCTGGGGAAACCGGAGAAATGCGGCATGGTCGCGCCGTCATAGTTGGGGGTGGCGTATTCGAGCTGGTCGATATAGAGGTTGAGGATTTTGCCTTCGCCGTCAAATAGGACGTTGGCAAACACCTGGTTGATGCTGTACACAGGCACTTCCGTATCGTCCTTGCCGGGGCCTATGCGCGGGGTGTTGTTGAGGCCAAAGCCCATGTATACTTCCGCAGCGGCGATGGTGGCGGGGCCTTCCGCAACGGGGGTTTCCTCTACGGGCGCGGGATAGGCAGCCGGATCAATCGCATTATTGATGGCGTAAATGATCGCGTTGCTGGTGACGGTAGCGCCGGAGATCGCGTCCACGTCTATGGATCCAGCTTCCACAATCTTGGCGGGAAGCTCGTCGATCGCTTTGGAGCCAATATTCGGGGTCTCCTTGTCGCCGACCGCTTTCACGTCGACAATCTTATCGCCTTCGAGGGTGACGGTAACGGTGACTTCACCGCCAAAGCCTTTGCCTACGCCGGTAAGCGTCTTGGTTTGTGCAGCGGCAGGCGTTTCAGCCGCGGCTGGGGCGGTGGTGCTGCAGGCCGCGGTACCGAGCAGCATCAGAGCAACCAGTGTCAGGGCAATCAGTTTGCGCATTTGTCTACCTCCAAAAGTAAGTGTATTTGTCAGCGCAGTTATGCTGCGCGGCAAAACTATGACACAAGAGTATCATCGGCGAGCTATAAATGGAGCAAAGTATGTCAATTTGTTAACGCAGATATCATACCATAATCATATGTTTTAGTCAATGTGTGATAGTTATAACGTTGACATGAGTTTTGCTCGCAAAAGCTTAGGAATATTCTGGTAATTCCATTCCGACTTCTAAAGAGGTTTTGGGTTTTTTCGTCTGTAAGATTCTAAATGCTACTTATATCGAATTTATGAAGCAGATTTGCACACGAAACTATAATTACCTATAATAGAATGGTAAGGGCAAATTTTCAATTTGCGCCTCTCGAAAGGAGCGGGTGGGCATGCAGCATGTAAGACACCTGGCCATGATATCTTTGGACGCAGTGGATAATGAGAATGTTGCGTTTTTAAAGACGCTGCCCAACTTTGGCGCGCTCACGAAACGCGGGACATTGGTGGAGCACGTCGCTCCCACATTCGTCACCAATACCTATCCCATACACAGCTCCATCATCACCGGCGTATACCCAAATCAGCATGGGCTTATTGACAACCTCAAGACACAGCCTGGTAAAGCGCACCCGGATTGGAACACAGAGGCTAAGCTGCTGCGCGCACCTACCCTCTATCAAAAGGCCGCGCAAGCGGGTTTTACCGTATGCTCCATTTTGTATCCGGTGACGGAAGGTTCGCCGGACATCCGCTACAACATACCGGAAATTCCGGGGCACATGCCGCTCATCCGGCGCGCGCGGCGCATGTTAAAAGGCAACGCGCCCTACCTGATCGGGTACGCGATTCGCAATATGAAACATAAAAAACGGCACGGCGTTGCAGGATTGGACGACCTGACCACCGCCTGCGCCATCGACACCCTGCGACGTAAACGACCCAATCTGCTTTTGCTGCATCTGCTGGACGTGGATACCAACAAACACGAATTCGGCCCGAATAGCCGGGAAGTAAAAGAAGCGCTCATCCGCCTTGACGAGCGTTTGGGTAAGCTGACGCAGGCGATGGAAACGCTGTTTCAGCCTGAAGAGTGGGGTGTTATCGTATTCAGCGACCACGGCTGCCTGCCCGTGCATACCGCCATAGATCCAAACGACGCGTTGAAGCAATACGGCCTCATCCGCGAGCCAGCAAATGCGCCCGGCGATTTTGACGCCTTTTTCCACAATGCGGGCGGCTCGGCGTTTTGTAGGCTGTATCGACCCGAAAAGCAAAAAGACTTGGAAGCTGTGATAGCCAAACTACTCAAAGAGCCATATGCCGAACGGCTGCTTACCCAGGAAGAGATGCACCTGGGAGGATTTTCAGGCTCTTTCTTTTGCGGCATTGAAGCCAAAGAAGGCTACTGCTTTGGTAAATTCCATTTGGGCCAGCACGGCTACGCCTTAAAGGCCGAGGGATACCGGCCCTTCTACTTTGCGGCGGGGCCGGGCATTGCAAAAGGCGAAACGCTTTCGGGCGGCTGCGTAGTAGATATCTGCCCCCTTGCGGCGGAGCTTTTGGGGCTGCCGCTTTGGGAAATGGACGGGAAAAACAGAATACAATAAACGGATCGTGCATCCTTTCTAACTGGGTCCTATTTGATTGTGTTTACGGAAAAATAAGCAATACAAACCATCTCCAGCATCATTGACCGTTTTAGTCAATGGTGCTATGATTGCATTGACCGAAATAGTCAGCATGGAGGATGGATCATGCCCCGAAGGAAAAGCAGCAACGATTCCGATTCCGACTACTCAAAGCGTACCGCCATTTTAAACGCAGCGATGGATGAATTTACAAACGGGTATGAAAAAGCGTCCACAGATGCGATTGTAAAATCCGCCGGGGTATCAAAAGGGCTTCTGTTCCATTACTTCGGCTCAAAGAAAGAGCTGTTCCTGTATGCGTATGAGTATGCCATGCAAACCGTGATAGCGGAGTTTTATGATCTTATCAATCTTAACAACCGGGATATCCTGGACCGTTTGAAGCAGATTCTGCTGTTAAAGATGGATCTGATGCACAAGCACCCCAAGATATTTGATTTTATATCCCGCGCTTCCTTTCCCGATCATGAGGAGGTCACAGAAAATATCAAGGCATTTCAGAACAAACTCACGAACGAAGTCACTCCCCGAGTGTTCTATGATATAGACCGCAGTTTGTTTCGGGAGGACATTGACGTTGACGCGGCAATCAGCGTGATCGTTTTCACCATGAGAAACTATGCGCTCGACGAAGCGAACCCGGCAAAATCCACAACCGACTATTGCGCGGACTACGACCGATATTTGCAGGATCTGGAACGGTATATCAAGCTTTTCAGAACGAGCTTCTATAAATAGGAGGGGTGAATGATGGGCGTCATAGAAATCAAGGGACTGACGAAGTCTTACGGGAAGACGCAGGCGCTGCGCGGTATCGATCTCTTGGTCACCCAGGGTGAAGTACACGGGTTTATCGGCATGAACGGGGCCGGAAAATCAACCACCATCCGAATTCTCATGGGCATGCTCAAAAAAGATTCCGGAGAAGTTGCGGTATTAAATCGTGACCCGTTTGCGGACTGTGTGGAACTGCACAGGCGTATCGCCTATGTGCCCAGCGAAATCAACCCCTGGCCGAATTTGAGCGGCGGCGAAGTGATCGACCTTCTGTCCCGCATGCGCGGAAAAGTCGACGCAAAACGGCGAAATGAACTATTGGAGCGGTTCCAGTTTGACCCAAGCAAAAAGTGCCGCAGCTATTCCAAAGGCAACCGGCAGAAAGTTGGGTTGATTGCGGCGCTTGTTTCGGATGTGGAGCTTTACATATTCGACGAACCGACCTCTGGCCTTGATCCGCTGATGGAGGCAACATTCCAGCAATGCGTAAGGGAACTCACAGCGGCGGGCAAGACGGTGTTCCTTTCAAGCCATATTTTAGCCGAGGTCGAAAAACTGTGCGACCGCGTCACCATTATTAAGGAAGGGATTATCGTGGAATCCGGAAGATTAAGCGATTTACAGCAGTTCTCCCAACTCATGGTTCATGCGGAATGCGCCCACCCGTTAAATGGAATACAGCTACCCGAGGTTTACGGGCTAAAGCGCAGCGGGAACAGCATCAGCTTCAGCGTTGCTGCCGCCAACCTGAACAGGGCTTTAGCGGAACTGACGAAATTTGAACTGTCTTCGCTCCACTGCGCGCCACCCGAGCTCGAGGATCTCTTTTTGCATTACTATGCAATGGACGGTGATACGAAATGAAAAAAAGCGCGTATGCGGCGACGGGCAGGCTGTTAAGGCTCTATCTTCGTACCAACAGGGTCATTACGCTTTTGCTCATTTTATTGCCGTTCCTGTTCGCCTATGCGTCGGCGGCGTCCAATATCGCTCTGCTGCAGACGCCGGAACAGCTTACTGATTATATCGCGGAAAACCAGGGGAATGCGCTGCTCGGTTCCATTGCCTCGAACACCATCGAAGGCGCAACGGTCTGGCGCATCCGGACTTCGACGGCGATCTTTTCCTCCATATTGAGCATCGTCCTTGTATTGAGCAATACGCGAAAGGATGAGGAACAGGGCAGGCTGGAGCTACTGCGTGGAGGGGCCGTAGGCATCAAAGCCCCGCTGACCGCCGCGCTGATTAAAGTGTTAGGAGCAAATGTACTGGGCGGCCTGGCTCTGGCTTTGGGGTTTCTGGCGGTCGGTTTTCCCGCGTCGGGTTCGTTCACAGCTGGATTATCTACGGCGCTAACGAACTGCACATTCTCGGTAATAGCCGCAATCACGGCTCAAATCGCGCCCAATACGCGCCTGGCTCGTGGCCTGGCGTTGGGCGCGGGAGCATTTTTTCTGGTATGGCAGATGATCGCAAACTCCGTTGGAAACGAAAGCCTGCTGCTCTTTACGCCCTTTGGCTGGTGCGCCTATGCGCAGCCCTATGCCGGGGAGAATTTCCTGCTGTTTCCGTTTGCAATTCTTACCGCTGCGCTGCTGACGTATATTGCATATACCTTGTCCGGCAGACGGGATATGGGCGGCAGCTATATCAGGGAACGGAGAAGCAGGGCGCGGGCGGGAAGGAGTTTCAAAAATCCGTTCGCGCTTGCTTGGCGGCTGCAAAAGGGTATGCTGTTTGTTTGGGTGATTGCATATGCCCTGATGGGGGCTGTGATCGCCTCGCTCAAACCAAGCATCAACAACATGCTGGGCGGCACGGCGTTTTTGCCGGAATTATCGAAAGCGCTGGGCGGGGCCGGAAATGCGTTTCTTGCGCTTATCAGTTATATCCTGGCGCAAGTCCTCACCGCGTATGCCGTTATGGCGATTTTGCGCATGCGGGAAGAAGAAGCCCTTGCCCGGACCGAACTGGTATTATCCAGCGCGGCTTCCCGCGTCCGGTACGCGCTGGGGCATGTATGTATCGCTTTTTTGGGGACCGCCGCGGCCATCGCGGTGTTTGGCGCTTGTACCGGCGATTTCGCATCCGCAATTTCACGTTTGCCCGCGGTTTTATTGATCGCGTCCGTTTCGGCATTCTTCTATTGTATCGCTCCCCGTGCGGCGGCGCCGGTGAGCTGGGGATTGTTTTTCGGACTTCTCGTTTTGGAGTTCCTGTGGGAAATGCGGCTGGTGGGTAACGGGCTGTTTGCATTCTCCCCGTTTTCCTGGGTTTACCCCGGAATTACGGTATCGTTCCTGCCCATCGTTGTGATGGTATTATTAAGCGCCATACTCCTGGCACTGGGCGTAAAACGCTTTTCTCAGCGCGATCTTGTGGGAGAATAATACTCTACAAGAATTCCCGATCGCTAGCTGAATCAGTGATAATGAAAGGAAGCGCCACCTCATGGGTGGCACTTTCTTTTTACACTTGAAATTGTCTGAGCATTCCGGTAGTGAGTTCATCCGACAGCCGGTATGCCTGGTTCATAAATTCATCGTATTCCTGAATGCTCTGGGTAAACTCACCGCTCATTATCCGCAAGATCTGGCTTTCCGCGAGATTCACAAGCTCGGCAATCAATGCCTCCAGCGCAGCAAGGTCCCAATGCCGGTTAATTCCTGAAAGCAACTGCACAAAGCTATTCGCGTTTTGATTGAGCCTCTTCCTTTGAGTCGCGACTGCCGATAAATCATTATCCCGGTATGCTTCAATCATTTTCCCCAGGTTCTGTAGATACGTCAGGTAATTGTCCCGTACCCTATTTCCCGTTTCCTGGCCATAGAACTGGGCAAACAGCATCCCAAGCTCATTCGCATTTTGCACAAGGCGCTGTTCTATCGCCTGCTGATCCACTCGCCCATATAGAATGCTAAAAATAAGCGCCCGAATCCATTGGTTATTGCTCACCATAATCCTGCGGATACTGTTGGAAAGCGCCACCTGGTTGAGCAGGTATTGCGTTCTAGCGGTCTGCCACATGGACATAACGCGGTCCCCCTTTATTAGGCTATTGCAGTATATGTGAGCCCTCATGATATTAGGGCTTTGGGCATATAAAAGGCCCCGCTTTGCGCAGGGCTAAAGAGCGTAGGCGTAAGGCAGCGGCAGTTTACAAACGGGCTGCTCATTCACATCCTGCCCCCCTGTTTTTTTCCATTGTATTTAGCAGGAAGTGATGCAAGACGAATGGATTTGTATCTTCTCAACCATCGGGCTCGCGAAGAAATTCCGAATGATGATATCCATTCCGATCCCTCGCCTATAGATATCGCCGGACCCGCTTTCGGTAATCCTCGTATTCTTTGCCATAGTGAACGCTTAAGAACGCTTCCTCCCGTAGTATCTGCCGGTGGATGGCCAGCGCGAGCAACGCCAGAACACAGGCAAGCAGTATATTGGGATGCACCAGGAACATGCCCAAAAAGAACAGAAGAAAGCAAACATAGATTGGGTTCCGGCTCCAAGAAAATACGCCGGATGTCACAAGCTTATCCGGGTTCTTTTCGTCGATGCCCACACGAAAGGAGTCCCCAAAGGACTTGAGCGTCACTGCAAATCCGGTGAGCGCAGCTAGGCAGAGCATAAGGCCAACCCAACCTATACCTGCACTGATCCAAAATGGACTTGCCAGGACGATTGGTATGGGAAGGCCGAATACGCGGGCGACGACGGTATAAACGAACAGCAGGAATATCGGCAAAAGCAAAAAATCGCTTTTGTCCGTTTCCCCGAACACGATCGCTTTGATGCCCTTTTTGTTTAGGGTAAGCGCCCTTGAGCCCAGCAGGACAAAAAGTAAAACCAGCGCAAATACACTCAAGCCGCTTTGTACGGGCATAGTCCCAATCCTCCCTTCTTTGTTTGGCGTGGATGCTTTCGCACAGGTTCCCCCACTATCCCACGCTGCTTTCCTCCAGCGTGATGATCCTGTGTTGCAAAATGGGATATGTTTCTGCAATCAGGTCCGTGGTATTAATAAAATAACACGTACTAGATTCGAATACACTATTTGATTTATAGAAAGGGTACCGAAAATGGAAGCAAGAAATGCTATGAAGATAACGGTAGAAACCACGGTGAATGCCCCTGTAGAAAAAGTATGGACCTGCTGGACAGAGCCAAAACATATAACAAACTGGAACAATGCTTCAGAAGATTGGCACACGCCGTTTTCGGAGAACGATTTAAGGGTTGGTGGAAAGTTTCTATCGCGTATGGAGGCAAAAGATGGAAGCTATGGATTTGATTTTAATGGGATATATGACGAAGTAGAATTGCATCAGGTGATTTCCTATACTTTAGGCGATAATCGAAGAGTCAGAATCACTTTTATACCCCAGGAGAACAGGACCAGGATCATTGAAACCTTTGAGGCCGAGACGACTTTTTCTGTTGAACAGCAGCAAACAGGATGGCAGGCGATTTTGGACAATTTTAAAAACTATGTAGAGTAT
>JAEZIE010000126.1 GCA_023416175.1 Bacillota bacterium | reverse complement strand
TCATAAACCTGTACCTGCTGGTCCATGATGGAGCGGCCCACAAACGGAACATGCTGCCGCTGCGGCTGCATGCCTGCAATATATGCGCGCCCCGCTTCCATGCTTGCGCGGATCGTATGGGCCAATTCCATGGCCTGCTCGTTTTCGATCTTATTCAGGTTCGCGATCACCGCGTTAAAATCGAACACAACGCTTACAGCCGCATTTGCTTTTTCACGCATCAGCTTAAAAAAGTATTCCCTTCCTGCGGGGGTGATGGAGTAGACCGTCTTTTCCGGCATCCTGCCTTCCCGCACGGGTTCGCTTGTAAGACAGCCCTTTTCTTCCAGCTTCAATACGTTTTTATATATGGAAGGAGAACTGATTTTCACCCATCTCGAAAGGTTACGGTATTCGACGTGCTTCTGCATGTCGTAGGCGCTCTGGGGCTGCTCATATACCAGGCCCAATAAAATGAGATCAACTGCCGACATCACGTTACCTCAGTTTTCATCGTAGCTTTGGAGTGCTACAGGCAGCGCTTGGATTACAGCAAGCCCTACCGCAGGCAGCCCGACAAGCACAGCGCTCTTGATTTCCTCACGCGTAGCGCCCAATTTTTTTGCGGAAAGCACGTGGAACGGCAGCCCGCCTGTCATATTTGCTGCGGAAAGTACGGCAATGTAAGCCAATTCTGCTGTTTTACGGTCCAATGCGTTGGCCTCAGACATTTTGGATACCGCTTCCATATAGGCCGTACCAACCGGGCCTGATTCAGCCATAAATACCTGAAAACCATTGCTGACTTGATACATGAGACTAACCTCCACTTCGTTTGCTTGACAATACTATACTTTATAGTACTAGTCAATAGAGCAAATGGGTCTAGACAAAAAAAACACCCGCCTCAACAGCGGGTGCAAGTAAAACGAAATTACTTGGCCAGACGGTCAATATATGTGCGTAGCGTATCACCATCTACCGTCCCAAGCAGACTGCCTGCTGCTACAAGGATGGCAAGGGCAAGGCCATCATAGTCATTTTTGATATAGGTGTGGTTATTTCCATTACCAATATTCTTCAATATCGTTTTGAGATCCTGGTCCTGGTCATTATCCTGGTCCTGTTCCTGTCTCTGTCTCTGCCTCTGGTCCTGCTCCTGCTGCTGGGCCTGCAACTGGGCCTGAATATCTTCGAAATTGAAGTTGGTGACATTTTCTCTACGGTGAGTACGGCAGCAGCAACGACGATTATTTGACATAAGCTCTCCTCCTCTCTGGATTGATTAGTATATAGTATTAAGATTTGTTTCAAAGTGTTACAGCTACAAAATTCCTAATATAAATTTGATAACGCCCTATTATTGGCGGAATTCCGGCTTGATGCATACCATATATTTTTCTCTGGTTACTCATGACATATCCAATTGTTATAATCATAATCTCATTATGACCTTCGGGCTTTCCTCTGTTTTGTACAGATCCTGTCGTATGATGCGCCGCTCCACTCCATATACATGAATAGCCGCCCGACCTTGCGGGGCGGTGAGCAGGAGGGGGATGGCCGACATTGCTCAACAAAAAGACGTTTTTTTATCAGGCTGCTTTGCTTGCGCTTTCCAACACCGTATTGCTGTTGTTGGGTTTTGTATACCGCGTCCTGCTTGGGCGGCTTGCCGGAGCGGAAGGGCTCGGCGTTTATACGCTCACTATACAGGTGTATTCCATCGTCATGTCCGTCTGCGTGGCGGGCCTATGCGTAGGGGTAACGCATGTTTCGGCTTCGCTTGCGGCGCAGCATGATACGCTGGGTATCAAGCGCTTGGTTCGTTTTGCGCTGTTTTGTTTCCTGGCGCTTCTGCTTATTATGGCGGCTCCCATCCTGTTGCTGCGCGATTCCATCGCGTCCGGTATATTGGGCGATGCGCGCACTGCGAACGCGTTGTGGATGATATTGATCTGCATACTGCTTACCGGTGCGGAAAATATACTCAAAGCCACGTTTCACGGCACGCGAATGGTGCGTTTCACCGCCATATCCGAAGTTGGGGAGCAGATATTGCGCATCCTCCTTGCAACGATGCTGCTTTCCCGCTACATCAACGGAGATCATGGATACACCGCGTTTTTGATCATCTCCGTCATGACGCTGAGCGAGCTATACAGCGTCCTGTTTTTAGGCATATCCTATGCGGCAAAGTTTCGTCATCCGGCGCGGCAGAAAAAGAAGGCAACCACAGGCATACGACGGAGTTTTTTAAAAATCGCCATTCCGTCCACGCTCACATCCATGCTTTCCAATGTATTTGCTTCGGTATCCGTGGTAGTGTTTCCTTCCCGGCTCGAGCTTGCGGGTTATACAAGAGCTCAGGCCGTGAGCGCGCTGGGGCTGATTTCCGGCATGGTGATGCCGGTGCTGATGCTGCCCTCCGCCCTGGTAGGTGCGCTGTGTACACTCATTATGCCAGGCATCGCGGCAAGCATTTCGCGCGGGGATCATCCGGATCTGATACGCAAAGTCAATAAGGGCATCGAGGCGACGGGGCTTTTAGGCTTGCCTGCGACTGCCGTGCTGCTGCCCTATATCCCCATGCTTTGCGGGCTGCTCTTTGGACAGACGGTACCTCCGGCGCTTGCGGACGCTTAGAGCCTGCAGGCCATTCTGATATACTATCTTTCCATCTCCACCAGCATATTGAACGGTATCGGCAAGCAAAAGCAGGTGCTCATCCTAGCGGCCATCTCGGAAGCGCTGCAGCTTGCACTTGTCTGGGTGTTGACCGCCATGCCCAGCCTGCACGTATACGGTTATATCATCGGCATGCTTTCGGGCGATTTATTGCGGACCGTCGTTGGCTTTGTACTCATTCACAGGGCCACGCGTACCCGCCCGCGCCTATTCCATGCGGGCATTGTGCCGATAGCCTGTGCGATAATTTTGTATGCTTGCGTTCGCATCATTTTCTTCTGGGCGCTGCAGCATGGTATGACTGCCGTCACGGCCATGCTCATCAGCATCCCCGTTTGCATGTTGCTCTATTTCCTGCTATTGCGGCTGTTGGGTGTGCGGCTATGGTCGTACTTCCAAAAAATTGTGTTCCGTAAGGACCCCACCCATCCAAGCCCGGAAGCGGAAGCGGTATCATAAGTTTTTCAAAAAAGTGATAAACCACTTTTTCGAGGATTCCAGGAACAACCTGTGCCTACGGCACGGGCGGTTTCCTGCGAGGAACGCCTTGCGCAGCAAGGCCTTCTGCCGCCACCGCGCATGCGCTGGCGGCGGGTGGAAGCCTCCGAGAGCTGCGGCCCCAAACCCTTAAGAGTTTACATACAAAGGGCCGGGAAAAAGCGCCGATACCCTGAAACCAGGTTAACGCAAAAAGGGCCGGGAATGATCCCGGCCCTTTGTACAATATCTTAACTTACTTTACTGTATTACGGTACCTATCACGCGCAACATAGTGTGTGTGCAGCAGATCGTGCGATTTGTGCCCGCCCGGTGTTCCTAAGAAGTCCGCATAGATCTTCTGTATGGCCGGGCTTTGGTGGCTTTTGCGGTAGGGCATATCTTTGTCTTCTTCATAGGTGGCGCGGGTGCGCTCAATGCGCGGGTCGATATCAAAGCGCGTGCGCGCGTCCACAAAGGGTTGGCCGCCGCCGTTCACGCAGCCGCCGGGGCAGCCCATGATCTCAATGAAGTGGTAGTTTGCTTCTCCGCTCTTGATGGCATCGAGCAGTTTACCCGCGTTGGCCGTACCATGGGCCACTGCGACCTTTACTTCCAACCCGCCGATGGGGATGGTGGCCTCCTTGATGCCGGTTAATCCGCGCACGTTCTGGTATTCAATTTGCTGCAGGTCTTCCCCTGCAAGGATATCGGCAACCGTACGCAAAGCGGCTTCCATGACGCCGCCGGTCACGCCGAATATGGTGGCGGCGCCGGTGGAATCGCCTAAGATATCGTCAAATTCCTCATCCGGCAGGTTCACAAAATCGATGCCCGCCTGCTTAATCATGGCGGCAAGCTCGCGCGTGGTGATGTTGGCGTCAACATCACGGTAACCGTCCCGCCCCATTTCGGGTCGCGCAATCTCAAACTTCTTTGCCGTGCAGGGCATGACGGAAACGACATAAATATCATTCGGGTCGAGCCCGTTCTGCGCCGCAAAGTAGGTCTTGGTAAGCGCGCCCTGCATCTGGTTCGGGCTCTTGCAGGTGGAGAGGTTGCCTAAAAACTCAGGGTAGAAGTGCTCGCAGTATTTCACCCAGCCGGGGCTGCAGGAGGTAATCATGGGAAGCGTGCCGGCCTCCTGAATGCGGTTTAATAGCTCGGTGCCCTCTTCCATAATGGTAAGGTCGGCGGCAAACTGCACGTCGAACACCTTGTATGCCCCAAGCCGGCGCATGGCTGCGGCGAGTTTGCCGGTGCAGCGCGTGCCCATGGGAAGACCGAACATCTCCCCTATGCCAAAGCGCACGGCGGGGGCGGGCTGGAATATGACGTGCTTCTTCGGGTTACTTAAGGCATCCCAAACGGGCTGCGTTGCATCCTGTTCTGTTAGCGCGCCGGTGGGACAGGCGACGATGCACTGCCCGCAGTTGATGCAGGCGACGTCGTTGAGGCTCTTGTTAAATACTGAGCCGATCTGCGTCTTAAATCCGCGGTTCTGCATGCCGATGGCATATACGCCCTGTGTCTTTTCGCATGCGGCAATACAGCGGCGGCAGAGGATACATTTGTTGTTATCCCGTATGACGGAAGGTGAAAGCTCATCAATCGTCTTTTGAATGCGCGCGCCGTCAAACGGGATATCCGTAATACCTAGCTCATCCGCAAGCGCCTGAAGCTCACAAGTGGTGTTACGCTTGCAGGTCAGGCAGGAACGGTCATGATCGGATAAAATCAATTCCAGCACGGAACGGCGGGCGGAAAGTACCTTGGCCGAGGCCGTCTTGATTTCTAAGCCTTCGGATACGGGGAATACGCAGGCCGCCTGGAGTCTGCCGGTCTTTGCTTCCTCCACCAGGCACATACGGCATGCCCCGATGTTGTTGAGCCCCTTGAGATTGCACAGCGTAGGGATGCGGATGCCTTCCCGGCGCGCCGCTTCGAGGACCGTAGCGTTTTCGTGCACTGTGACGGGACGCCCGTCTATCACCATATTGACCATGTGCTTTCCTTTCTGTTGCTGGCTTTTATTTAAAGAAAATCTTGATATTTTTTTGACGATTATAAATATAGAATACTGTCTATATAGAAAAAAGTCAATATATCTTGCCGGGAAATGTTTACAAAATTGTTGTTTCTTCATGAGCCCATCCGGCGGTATAATACACAGAGTTATAAAAATACCGGTTTTCTATGAAACCATTTCCAGATGTGAAACGTTATTATACTTTAGATGATCAATACAACGTGGCAAGAGCCATTGGGGGATACATGGAACAAAACGGCGCGCCTCTGATCGAACTTCGGAACGTCAAGAAGACCTACCGCGTGGGTTCCGCCGCCATCCACGCGCTCAACGGCGTGGACCTTGTACTGGAAAAGGGGGATATCTGCTGTATCGTTGGGCGTTCCGGCTCAGGCAAATCCACCTTGCTCAATTTGCTTGCGGGGCTGGAACATCCCACCAGCGGAGAAATCGTGGTTTCCCGGATGCATATCGAGCGGATGACGCAGAGCGAGCTCATCGTGTTCCGGCAAAAAAAGGTAGGATTTATATTTCAGTCCTTTAACCTCATGCCTTACTATACGGCGCTCGAAAACGTGGCGCTGCCGTTGTCGTTCCGCGGGATAGGCAGAATAAAGCGGGACAAGATCGCCCGGGATATGTTAAAGGCCGTCGGTCTGGGGACGCATATCAACCATAAGCCCATGCAGATGAGTGGCGGCCAGCAGCAGCGCGTGGCCATTGCGCGCGCGCTTGTGAGCGACCCGGAGATCGTGTTTGCGGACGAACCCACCGGGAACCTTGATTCCAAGACCTCCGACGAGGTCATGCATCTCATGACGGATATTGCGCGCGAGCGGGAAAAGACGCTTATTATGGTTACGCATGATGCGAATATGGCCGCCTTTACGGATAAAGCGGTGCACATATTGGACGGACTGATCACGGATATCGAAACCAAATAACGGGGAACGGATACAGGAGGAAGGTTTTATGTGGGGAAAAAGGCAGTTGGCTTTGGTTTTGTGCGTCTTGATGGCGCTTATGCTGTTGCCGAGTATATCGCTGGCTTATACTGGGAGTTATGATGACTTTTTGGCGGCGTCCGAATCGTCTTTGCCGAGCGATCCAAACGCGTCTCTGATATTGTCTTCCGTTGACCCGAGCGGCAATGTGGTGGCCGCGCCCAAAGGGAATAGGGGGGAGCGCATCCATATTACGCTGCCCATATTCAACAGGACAAAAAGCCGCATCCGTAATATACTCGTCACGCCGCAGATTTCCTCGTCGCTGGACGCTTTCCCGTTCGACGTGGAAGCGCTCAACTATACCGTCAGCGTTGAGGATATGAGCCCGGGGCAAACCAGGCAGGTCGATTATGATTTTAAGCTCTCCGATAAGGTTACAAGCGGCGTAAAAGAAGTAAAGTTCAACGTCATCTATTACAACAGAGACAAGTTCGCATACGAGTCGACCACCCTGTCAGTGTATGTCACGGTAGTCAAGGGCTATGAGCCGGACAAGACCGACGAGGACGGCAACCTCATCGCCACCACTCCCAAGATCATATTGGAGGGCTATACCATAACGCCGCTTAACGCGGAGGATCTGGAGAGCGGCCGCCTGTTCGCAGGGGAGAAATTCTCCCTAAAGCTTGCCATATTGAATACCTCAGGCGAGGAAGCCGTCAAAAACATACAGCTCACGCTATCCAATGAAGGCGGTGTGCTATTGCCCGCGGACAACGGCAGCAACACCGTTTATATCAATAAGATCGGCGCGGGGGAGACGGTGGAAAAAACACTCACCTTCCAATCCGCACCCGATGCGGAAGCAAAGGCACACTCCCTTGTGGCCAAATTTAACTACGAAAGCTCCAAGACATTAAAGGCTTATGAG
>JAEZIE010000281.1 GCA_023416175.1 Bacillota bacterium | reverse complement strand
TTCCTTCCATACGCAAACTCAACCGCGCGCAGGGGCAGGAGGAACCGGCTTGATTCAGAAAAGAGATATATAATGATGAGGGCGCGCCAATGCCGCGCCCACACTGCTATTCTGCATGCGGTTTAAGAATAAAAAGCCTCCGCAAAAAGCGGAGGCTTCAGTCTGTAGAAAAACTCCTTGGGGGTTCGGGGCCGCAGCCCCGAAGGCTTCCACCCGCCGCCAGCGACAGGCGCGGTGGTGGCGGAAGGCCTTGCGGCGCAAGGCTTTCTTTGCAGGAACGTTGTGCCCGTGCCATAGGTACAGATCGTTCCTGTAATCTTCGAAAAAGTATCGCAAGACACTTTTTCGACAAGAAAAAGCCTCCGCAAGCGGAGGCGAAACCGTTAATATCTGGACCTTGTACGCTCCCTTGGCTGGAAGCAATCCTTGCAATACACCGGTTTGTCGGAAGAAGGCCTGAACGGAACGGTCGTTTCCCTTCCACACTGTGCGCATACAGCGGGGAACATCTGCCGTTCAGAGTTGCCGTACCCACCACGATTGCCGCCTCTTTGCTGATCCTTCCTTGCAGCTCTGCAATTCGGGCACCGCTGTGGTTCATTCGCGAATCCCTTTTCTTTGTAAAAGGCCTGTTCGCTTTCACTGAATAAAAAGTCTGCCCCGCAGTCTCTGCAAGTAAGTATTTTGTCTGCCAAAGAAATATACCTCCATTTTATACCAAGCATTCCTTGCCTAGCTTTACTATCATATCATAGAATGCCCAGAATTGCATAAAAAGTTTTGTCGATTCATGGCAAAACAGCAAATTTTTTTTGCATAATGCCGGGGTGCAGTGCAATTCTATTTAACCACTGGCAGCGCCAGCTCCGCTTTAAAGAGATCCCCATCGGCAGCAAGGCGCAACTCGCCGTTTTGCAGCTCCATCAGGCTCCTGGCAATGGACAGGCCCAACCCGCTGCCTTCCGTGGAACGCGATACGTCACCGCGCGCGAAGCGCTCCATCAACTCCTCGGCAGGAACGCCGATGGCTTCCCTGGAGATACTTTTTACTGAGATGTTCACCATATTGCCGCTTTGCCCGGCTTCCACATACACTCTAGTTCCCGGCATGGAATATTTACAGGCATTGCTTAAAAGGTTATCCACCACCCGCCACAGCAGCCTTCCATCCGCAATGGCGAGCGGCAGTCCTTCCGCTACCTGCGCAACGGGGGTCAGCCCCGCAAGCGTGAGCTTTTCCGCATACTCCGCAAGGCTTTGGTGTACAAGTTCCGCAACATCGGTCGGTGCAAGGGAAACAGTGAGTGCGCCGCTTGAGGCCTTGGACGCTTCCACGATATCCTCAGTCAGCTTTTTGAGCCGCTGTGCCTGGCGGGCAAGTACCTCCACATACTCCTTGGCCGCTTCATTGCCCAGCTCTTCTTTTTGCAACAGGTCCACGTAATTGACGATGGACGTCAACGGCGTTTTGATATCGTGCGAGACATTGGTGATAAGGTCAGTTTTCATGCGCTCGCTTTTCATGCGCGCTTCCACCGCGCGGCTCATACCCAAGCCGATGTTGTTTAGGTTTTCGGCGTGTGCCTTGATGTCCAGTACAAGTTTGGACGTATCGATGCGCTCCTCCATCCGGCCTTGCGCCAGCGCCTCCCCGCCCTTTTTGACGCGCTGCAGCTGAAGGCCTAAAAAGCACAGGGCTCCAAGCGCCGCAAGTGTGATGACAAAGAACAGGAACAGCGCAAACCCGCCCCTCCAACCCGATATGCCCGTGGCAAACAGCACCATGCATATAAGGCCGAACCCAACATAAGATACGATGATTTTCCAGAGTACGGATAGATTTTGATATATCGTTCGCACGCCGCGCCCAAGATACCGCAGGCACCTAAAGATAAAGCGCAGTACAAATGTAATCACATTGTTGCGCCAGAGCGTACCCGTTTTGACGCGGGCCGCGAACGTCATAAAGAGCATCAGCAAAAGCGGCGTACTGACGGCAATCACGATTCCTGCAACCGTTATGAGATAACCGATACTATGGCCGACGTTGAGGCCTATTGTTGCGGAATCCAGAATGTCCACCATAAAATAAAATATAAAAATCAAAACAGCGAGCAGCAGATCGAACGGAAAACCATCCAATCTGGAACAGACGGGCTCCTCTTTGCCTTCCCGCCTTCCAGCCGCGCACATGAGGAATATAAACAACGCGACGGCTACCACGGTCGCCAAGATTCCCAGCCAGGGAAGCGCGACCTGAACGTTCGTTGGGGGCATTATCTGCTGTAGCCACGGATCTTCAATCACAATCTCCCCATTCTCATACGCCTGCGTCAAAGCAAATGCGCCAAAGCAGGCAAAGGCAAAAAGCGCAACGGCCACAAAAAGGAATACGGCCGCCACCTTCACAGGAAACCGGTGCGTCAGCTTTGTTTTCATAACAATCCCCTCTCCATCTTGTACCCATGTCCCCAGACGACTTTGATATACCTTGGCTCCGCGGGGTTGATCTCCAGCTTCTCCCGGATGTGGCGGATATGCACCGCCACGGTGTTCTCCATGCCGATTGCGCTGCCCTTCCAGACCACGCCGTATATCTCTGCGGAGGAAAACACATGCCCCGGTTTTTCCATCAGCAGCTTTAATATGCTGTATTCGGTCGGCGTCAAAGAAACGGCCTCGCCATCCGATGTCACCGACTTCGCGGCGTCGTCCAGCACGATGCCGCCCAGCACCAGCCTAGCGTTCCCCTTTCCCTCCATGCCGCCCAAAAGCGTATAGCGCCGCAACTGGGATTTGACGCGGGCAAGTACCTCCATGGGGTTAAACGGCTTTGTCACATAATCGTCCGCCCCTATCGTCAAGCCCAATACCTTGTCGCTGTCCTCGCTTTTTGCGGTAAGCAGTATGACGGGAATATTGCTGGTTTCCCTTAGCTGCGCGGTCGCCGCAATGCCATCCAAGCCCGGCATCATGATATCCATGAGCGCCAGGTGGATTTCGTTCCCCTTTACGGCTTGAAGCGCCTCGCGCCCGTTGTAGGCAAGTACGGTTTCATACCCCTCGGCACGCAGATAGATATTGAGCGCGGATACGATATCGTGATCGTCATCGCAAATCAAAATACGGTACACTGCATTCACCCCTTATGGGTATTGTACCGGAATATGGCATTAAGATGTTAGATGGAAATGGATTAAGAATTCATGAAGAATTCATTCTTCCCGGCTTGCCGGCTATGAAGAAATGATGTGGTTGAAAAATTGGCCTGCGCAGTTGGCGAAGAAGCAAGGTCATCGAATTGAAAGATTAACCAAGGGAAATCACAAATAAAAGCTCCCCGCCATAGGGAGGTGGACGGGGAGCTCACCATTATGCCCGCATGCAGCCTCATGCGGGTGTGTAATTGCTTGCCTCTGTTCCTATATACACTTTACACAGGGGCAATTGGGACATAAAGATCCACAAATAAATTGTTGGCATACCTTTGCCCGGATGCGGAATTTTTATCAAGAAATTATAAAGAAAAACAGCAATGAAAAAGATTGCTACAAAATGAATCAAACGAATTGAAGAAGACCGACAACGATCAATGAGGCGATACAAATTAAAAATGCGCGTGGTTGATCCGGCCCAGTCTCCTGACGGTGGCAACTGCATCAGAAAAGCCGCCGAATACGGCGGCTTCTCTTGTCTATTATAACTTTGCAGGTATGCAAAAGGCATACCCTCTCATGCAAGGGTGTACTGTCAGAGACTTTTTTAAGCTATTGGTGCTGCAAGACGCCCACTACACTATGCTCGGTTAATTGAGAAACTGCAGCAATCCGGTCGTTAACCATGTCCCAAAGGCAATATGGAAGATGGTCCTTGTGCGCTCGATGGATTGCAACGCATTCCAAACACTTCCCGTGATATTTGCATTGCGTTATACATGGACAATGATCTTCTGTTTTTAATGACTCGCGTACTTCAGCAACGAATTCATCCTGCAGCCTATGCCCTTGAGCATTATTTCCGAGTCTGAAAGCCTCCAGAGCTTCCTTTTCTTTTTTATTACCATCAATTTTCATACTTTCACCTCGCTGCATTAGTGACTATATCATATACATTTACAGACGAATGAGCAAACAATTTATGGTCATTACGATGCGCCGTACGGGCAAGAATTGGTATAAACCGGTTGCCTTGCTTTTTATGTGTCCTTCCGAAAAGCCCCCTCCTGTGGTATACTTACCATGAGGTGAGAACGTGGAGATTCAAATACAACCAAACCGCGTCTATGTTGAAGACGCATCCGGAAACCTACTGGCTGAAATATGCTTTCCCGCATCAGAAAACCAAGTAAATTTTAACCATACATTCATTAGTCCGTCTCTTCAAGGGAATAACTTCCTTGGCACCCTAATGCGTGTTGCGGTTGCTCATATTCAGTCCCTTAATCTTACAGCAAGCGTTACTTGCCCTGTTGCACGCGCTTGGTTTGATGAAAACCCAGTTTTTGCACGTTCGCTGTCGATTGACTAATACGTACCCCCTTGCTTCGTAACGGCAAACAAAGGGGGACCTTGATAAGAGGACCGAGCCCTTGGTCAGCAATGAATGCCATGCTCATATAGAAGTCCCGCCACTAAGACGGTGGGATTTTTGTTTTGTAACATGGTGGCTTTGTTTCACTTCCAAGGAATTGGCACAGTAGGTGGGATTTATCTCATACTGAAGCCGAACCGCATTGATCAAGCGGCAGGGTACCTGTGTAAAGAATGGATCTTCATCATATATATCAATATGCGGAGCTTCGCATTATCCAGGAACCCAGGCGATGATCCGAGAGGTCTTGTTCAATGAAGAAATACAAGATATAATACCCACGAAATATCCCCCGCCTTTGGCTCAGACGACGGCTTAAGGTGAATTTTTGTACAGGAAGTAATGGAAGAAGCATGGATCGCCGGAAAATAAAAACCGTTACGCTCTGCATCATAGCGGGTTTTTTAGCGCTCACCTCCTTTGCGGTGGTGTATGCCGATTATCTGCTTGGGCGGGTTTACCAGGAGCAGCAGAAAAACATCCTCTTGTCCGCACAGGCTGCCCCTGTGCCCGTTTTGCAGCCCACTCCCACGCCCGCGCCTACCCTCGCGTCTACCCCTGTTCCCACCCGTAGGCCACTGCCGGGGGATATTGCTAATGTACACTTTCCGGATTATGATACGGGGTCGGGCGCGGAATACAGCTACCAAAGCGATGAACTGCGAATCGCGGTGAACAAGGTGGAAGAGGATGGCGTTACGTATTATGTTGCCGATATCTGGATGCGTAACATCAACTGCTTCCGGACGGCCTTCTCCAGCGGCAAGTACCAGGGCAAACGGGAGCCCGCAGAAAAAATCGCGCAGGACAACAATGCTATTTTGGCCGTAAACGGGGATTTCCTAGGCGGGCTTGTGATTCGAAACGGCATGTTGTACCGCAAGGCCAATTTGCGCCCCACCCCTACGCCGGAGCCTTGGCTTGAACCGGGCCAGAGCATCTTAGCAGAGACGCCCACACCGCTGCCAACAGAAAAGCCCAGGCCACAGCGGGCCGCCTGCGTGTTGTATTACGATGGGCAGCTGCTTACGGAGGAATACGATACTTTTCGTTCCGTTACCGCCATGGAACAAGGCGCTTGGCAAGGCTGGCAGTTTGGGCCCACGCTGGTGCGCAACGGAAAAGCGGCAAAGGACGTCAAACCTCAGGGACGCAACCCTCGCTGCATCCTGGGCTATTATGAACCGGGACACTATTGCATCGTTATGATAGACGGCCGGCAAAAGGGCTACTCCATCGGCATGAATTTTAAGGAAATGATCGATCTTTCCCTCCGCTTGGGACTAACGGAAGCCTATAATCTGGACGGCGGCGGAAGCGCCATCATGGTATTCAACGGCGAAATCATCAACCAGCCTTCGGGCGAAGGAGACGCCCGAAAGCTGCCGGATATGGTGACCATCGGGAGTTACCTCGCGCCAGAGCAGCTGTTTGAGCCCACGCCGTCGCCTACGCCATCACCGGAGGATACCGCAAATTGAACGGGAGAAACGATAAGAAAACGATTAAAACCAAAGCTGAAGGCCTCCGATTTTGGCTCATCAGGGCCATCTGGTGCCTGGGGGGAATCACGCTTGCAGGAATTGTCCTTGGTGGAGTGCTGCTTTCCCGCATCAGCAAACTATCAAGCTGGAGCGCCCAGAATGGGCGGGAGGGCCAGCAGGTGCAGGTCTACTCCAAGGAGCAGATCGACAAGTTTATCACCAGCGTGCTCATCGCCGTGCAAAACCAGCCGCTGGGGCAGGAGGGCGCACCGGCCGACATGGTGTTCATCGCCTCCTTTAACGCCTTTGAACAAAGGCTGACCATAGTTTCTCTGGCCAGTGAAACCATGGTGGAGGTGGAGGGTTACGGGCAAAAAAGTTTGGGTGAGGCCTATGCCCTGGGCGGCCCCGGCCTGCTGGTAAATACCATGAACCAGAACTTTGGCTTGGATCTGCAGAGTTATGCCTGTACAGACACCCACTCCCTGGCGGCCATGATTGACCTGTTGGGGGGCATCCCAATCGAGCTGACCTCAAGCGAGGCCAGCTATATCAACGACGCCCTGGGAGAAAACGGCGAAGGCCTGCAGGCTGGCCCGGCGACCCTTACCGGAGTGCAGAGCATGGTGCATGCCATGGACAATCTCAGTGGCCAGGCGCCTCTGGGCAGCCTTGAGCGCAGCCTGGCGCTGATCCATTCCGCGATATTAAATATGCGGAAAACCGCCACCAAGGAGGCCATGCTCCCGCTGCTGAGCCTGGTTTTCAGCAACATTCAATCCAATTTGGATTTCGCCGCGCTAAATGATTGGGGGTATGAAATCCTTAAGGCGGAAGAGATCGAATACCGCAGCCTGATACTCCCTTGCGAGGATAGCTGGAAAGCCGTGGAGGGAAAGGACAAAGCGCTTCAGGCGGATATTTCCCGCAATGGGGCGCTGCTGCGGGAAACACTCTATAACGCCCAGTAGAAAAATGATAATTTGAGAATGAGAATTAGAAAAGGCGCGATACATAACTTCGCCGGTTCATTTTCTCACCTCACGGCCCAATCAAAAGCCCTAGTATCCTAAAGGGAGAACATATATCGGCCTTCATTTACATTGAGCCGTTGTTTTGAGTAGCAGAGGGATTTACATGCACCATGCAGTGCTTGACCTTTGGGAATTGCGTTTCAATCACGTCATGCACCCGATGCGCGGTCCCGTGCGCTTCAACCAAAGATGCATTGTTGTTCATGCTGATTTCCACGTCTACATAAATCTTATCGCCGAAAAGCCTTGTTTTGATTTGGTCAACAGCCATCACAGAGGCCTGCGCGCGGATAACGGCACGAATTTCTTCGACAAGCGAATCGTCACAAGCTCTGTCGGTCATCTTTTCGATTGCGTTTCGGAAAATGTTGATTGCCGCCTTTAGAATAAATAAACACGTGATCACAGATGCCACAGGATCGAGGACAGGAACACCGAGCCGCGCGCCTAGGATACCCGCAAAGGTTCCGATAGAGGACAGCGCATCCGACCGGTGATGCCATGCTCCGGCCAGCAGAATGCTCGAATCGATTTTTTTAGCCGCCGCCCGAGTATACCAGTACATGCCTTCTTTTACGATAATCGTTAAAGCCGCCGCTACAAGCGCCAAGACGCCGGGAGCGAGAAGCGTTCCACCTTTTGAAGATAAAATTTTAAGGACGCCATCCCAGCCAATACCGATGCCCGTAGCGAAGACAATGACCGATAATATAATGGCGGCAACGGATTCAAACCGATCATGACCATAAGGATGTTCTTTATCCGCCTCTTTGTTTGCCATCCTTATACCGACTATTACGATAAGCGTACTGAATATGTCCGAAAAAGACTCCGCCGCATCGGACAGCATTGCCGCAGAATGTGCAAAAAGGCCTGCGAAAAGCTTGAAAGCCGAGAGAATCACATTGCCGATAATACAATGCATGGATACCCGCACAGAAATTTGTTCTCTTGTTTTTTCCATAATCGTCACCTCCATTGTCTTATAACAGCGCATGACCCTACACAACTCAGCGTAACAAAAAACACACCTACGGGAACATACTACTGTCCCGCAGGTGTGCGATAACTTCAACCTGCTGCCGCATTGCGGCCCGGCGCTATGACCCATACGGGTTCATCCGCCTGCTCAGTTTGTACTGTTGGTCCACGCCCGATGATATCGAAGGGCGGGATGCGGTGCAAAGAGTTTCATCACTTTATCATATGCAAAAACTGTTGTCAAGGTACTTAGCCTGCACCACACCAGAATGATTCTGCCGAAAGACGGCGAATGTTGTATCATCTGAACTACGATACACTTTGGATACATAGGACATATATCCTAATATCAAACGTCAGGGAACGAGGTAGGCCCATGAAAAACATGCTATTTCTTCTGCTGTGCCTGCTGATTTTGCTCAACGGCTGCACAACGCCGCAAAGAGAACCCACCTTCATTCCACAAACCACACCCCTGCCGGCGTTATCGGAAACGCCAGAGCCCACGCCTCCTCGAACCTATCTGCTCAACAGCAACGGCACGCTGGGTTTCGGCTTAAAATCATTCTATTTTTCCGGCCGCTGCGAAAGAAAAGATGATACACTGTTTCAGGCGATCTATCAAAGCCTTACGGATTCGCCCTGGACGACGGGAGCGGAGGGCGTCGCTCATTACGGCGATTACCTGCCGAATGGCCTGGAAGCGGATGGAACCAAGAACAATTGCTATATTCCCAGAGAGATATCGCTGACGGATATGAGCCAGGCGGCCAAACACGAAAATTTGCAAATCGTTAAGTGCGTGAGGGAAGACCTG